>JANPDX010000423.1:0-13721 GCA_031431695.1 Dehalococcoidia bacterium | reverse complement strand
CTCGAGTGGAAGCTGTTCGGCCGCGCGCACGCCGCGATTCGGCACGAACTTGACATCCTGCGACTGCAGCCAGTCGGCAATCTCCTTTAGCGAACGGGATTTCGCCGCGCGCAGGCGCAACTCCCGCACCAGGTCGTCCTTTGCCGCCAGGGAAATTTCCTCCAGGACGAAGACCCGCCGCTGCGAGAACAATTCAGGGTGGTCGGTGTAGTACTTCTTCGTTTCCTCGGCGGTGGGCCTGGGCTGGGCGGCGACGACCTGGTCGAGATACGCGCGCGCGAGGATTTCGCTTTTCGCCGCCTCCAGAGCCTGCTGCACGCCGGGCGAACGATCGAGGTTCTTGTGGACCGCCTGCTGCCTCGCGAGTTGCTGGTCGATCAGCCTGTCGAGGATCTCGCGCTTGACCCGGTCCGCAACCGCCGGGGCGACATTCGGGGTCCTCGCGAGAACATTGTTGACCTGGTGCACCGTGATTTCGTCGGCGTTGACCTTGGCCGCGACCTGCGTGGCGGGCTTCTTGTCTTCATCCTTCTTTCCGCAGCCGGCGGCGACCCCCAGAACCAGCAGGACGGCACAGACGCGGTACGGTTGCAGAATCCGGCTCATGGCATACGCAAAAGTTTTTGGGGTATCAATTAGATATCGAAGTTTTCCAGTCTAATCCAAGACGCCCCAGCTCTCCAAGTGCCGCGCGCCGGAGGGAGGTCAGGCATTGTCAGGCGCCGCCCGTCCGGCCGCGTTCAAAAGCTGAACGCCGCATTGAAGCTCGCCACCCTGGTCGAAAATGGGATTTGAGGGCCGTTCGAATCGCGCCGGTCCTGGAGAAGCGTCGCTGTGAAGCTGGCGGCGCGCACCGGCGTCCAGCTCGCCGAGACCGAAACGCTCTGCACGGTGTCCCGCCGCGCGGGGAGTACCTGCGGACCAACGGCGCCCCGATAGTCGCTCACCACGCGGGAAGCGGCCATGCTCAGGCCGACTTTCTCGCTCAGCTGCCAGGTCGGCGCGACGGACAGGGAATTGTTGACGACATAGCTGGACTGGTTCGCCTGTATGAACGGCGCAAGGCTACGCTGGGCAGACACGGTCAACGACAATTTGCCGGTTGGCGTCCAGCGATGGTTGATCCCTCCGGCCATTCCGGAAAAATTCCGCTCCGGCGTGGCGCTATAGTGCTGCTCGAGGCGGGCCAGACGGCCGCTCAACGTGGATTGGCCGGTCACCGGCCAATCCATCGAGAGTTCCGACTCCTCGCGCGCAGGGGTGCCCTGTAGCGATCGATGCGATACCGAGATCGTTCCCTGGGACGCCGATACGTACCGCAAGCCTCCTTCAAAGCCGCTCTGGCTGGTGTCGCGCTGCTCCGGGATCGGCCTGGCGTAATTGGTTTCCGACTGCGAAGCGCGCCCAAACAGCTGCCAGGAGGCGAACGGGGCGACGGTAATGGCGAAGATGCGGCTGTCGGAAATGAGCTTGTTCGACTCCCGGCTCCGCGTACCTTCGAACTCCACGGGCGTTTCGCTGCGCGTCGCTCTGAGCGTGCCGCTGACATACTGGCTGAAGCGCCATTGCCATTCGCCAAGGTAGGACAGGTTCTCGCTGTTCAGGAAGGAAAATTTTTCGTACCGCCGGGCGGACGAATTGACGTCGAGCACAAAATTCTGCTGCGAGTACGACTTGGCCACATTCAAGCCGAAACTCGTTGTGGTTAGGCGGTCCGACCTTCCGGAAATGCCTCTCGCGCGTTGGGGGTCTGTGTCCGAATCCGGCAACCGGAATACATTCGCGTCCCACGCGACAACGCTGCCAAAACGCAGCGTGACCGGGCTCTGCGCCATGGCCGGCTGGGCCAGGAAGGCGGCCGCTAGCAGCCAGGCGGCCGCAATGCTCCTCACTGGTGCGGCCCGCCGAACCGCCGTGGAAAACCCCGCGCCACCGCTCCCGCAGGGCGTGGGCTGTTCACGTCTTACCAACAGGCGGACTGAGCGGGAGATAAAGTTATTCCGGTGCGAGGGGCGGTTCGGCGAACTGTAGCGCAAACAGCGCCTTGGCCGCTTGCCGGGCGACCAGCGGACGGGCTGGGCGCTCCTCTGCCGACCCAGTATTCATCTGCCCCGCCGATCGATTTTCCGACCGGGCCTGTCGGGCAGTCCCGACGTTTTTCCGCGCGCCGTCCCGCCAAATTCGGCGTCCGGCGGGCGCCCGTTTCCGGAAATGCGCCTGTATAATCCCGGTCAAATTCTGTTAAGTCCTTGTGTAAATCTAGATCGTTCGCTCCCGCCGTCTGCGGGACCTCGGAAGGGATGGGCGTGAGCCGGTTTTTGAATTGGCGGTCGATAGCTCCCTTCGCGATTGCAACTCTTCTCTCCGGCTGCGGCGGGGGCGGCGGCGACTCCGCTGCGGCGACTGCGGCGACTGCGGCGACTGCCGCGCTGGCGATAATCGCTACTGCTCCTAGCAGCACTGCCACCGGCGTGGCCTTGGATGCCACGGTCTCGGCGGTGGCCTCCCGGAACCTGAATCCCGCCTCGCTTACGAGTGCCAGCTTCTCAGTGACCGCGGTGGGCGGCGGGCCGGTGGTCGGAACGGTTTCTGTCGCCGGCGCAACCGCGACATTCGAGCCTGCCGTTTTCCTGACGCCCAACACCCAGTACGTCGCGACCCTTTCGACCGCGGTGACGGACAGTGGGGGCAGTGCGCTGCCTGCCGTGTTCATGGTGAGCTTCACCACGCTGGGGCCGCCCGGCGCGCCGACCAACCTGTTCGCCGCCACTACGGGGGCTAGCGGTCAGGCGTCGGTAAGTTTCATGCCGCCGGCTAGCAACGGCGGCGGGGTAATCACCGGTTACACGGTGACCTCCAATCCCGGCGGCATCACGGCGACGGGTACCGGATCACCGATCGTCGTAACGGGCTTGAACCCCGCCCTGTCCTACTCATTTACGGTAACGGCGAGCAACATCGCGGGCTCTGGCCTGCCATCGACGTCGCCTTCCAACAACGTGACGCCGGATCCCACCATCGCCGCGCCTCCCGCGCCCGCGATCGGCGTGGCGACGGCAAGCAACGCGCAGGCTTCAGTCGCGTTTACTCCGCCCACGTGCAACCTTCCAGGCTGCCCCGCGATCTCCAACTACACGGTCGTCTCCACCCCCGGGGGCATTACGGCATCCGGTCCCGCCTCGCCGATCCTGGTGTCCGGGCTGACTAACGGCACCGCGTACACCTTCGCGGTGGTGGCATTCAACACCGCAGGCGCAAGCCCGCCTTCCGGAGCCTCGAACTCGGTGACGCCCGCAGGCTTACCCGGCGCGCCTGTCAGCGTCGCCGCCACCGGCAACGCATCGGCAGGCGCAGCTCCCGGAACCCCGCTAGGCACGGCAACGGTGACTTTCGGCGCGCCGGCCAGCGACGGCGGCAATCCGATCACCGGCTATACGGTGACCCCTAACCCTGGAGGCGCCGGCATCGTCGACAGCAATGCCGGCAGCGCGGGCTTGAGCCACGCCATTACCGGGCTCATCGTCGGCACGCCCTATACCTTTACCGTGACCGCGACCAATGGCGTCGGCACGGGCGGTCCCTCGGCGCCATCGAACAGTGTGACCCCCGTACCGGGGGCGGGCGTGCCGGGTGCGCCGACCGCCGTCTCCGCATCCGGAGGCAATGCGCAGGCTACGGTGGCATTCACGGCACCCGCGAGCAATGGATCGCCAATCATCAATTACACCGTCACCTCCAGCCCCGGCGGACTGAGCGCCTCGGGGGGCGCCTCGCCGATCGTGGTTCCCGGCCTGACCAACGGCACAGCCTACACATTCACGGTGAGAGCGACCAACGGCGTGGGCACGGGCGGTCCCTCGGCGGCGTCGAATAGCGTCACGCCGGCCACGGTTCCCGGCGCTCCCACGGGTGCGGTCGCAACGGCGGGCAACACGCAGGCGACGGTGCTGTTCACGCCGCCGGCCAGCAACGGCGGCTCGGCGATCACCATATACACGGTGACTTCCAATCCGGGTGGCATCACGGCAACTGGCGGCGCCTCGCCGATCACGGTGACCGGCCTGACCAACGGCGTCGCGCATACCTTCACCGTAACCGCGTCCAACAGTATCGGCAACAGCGCGCCGTCCGCCCCCACCAGCAGCGTTACCCCTTCTCTGGGCGCGCCCCCTGGCCTACCTACGGCCGTATCGGCAACTGCGGGCACTACGCAAGCGACGGTGTCGTTCACGCCGCCGGCCAGCAATGGTGGCTCGGCGATCAGCGGTTACACGGTGACCTCCAGTCCCAGCGGATTTACGGCTTCGGGCGCGGCGTCGCCGATCGTGGTGACCGGCCTGACCAACGGCACCGCCTACGTGTTCACGGTGACGGCGACCAACCTGGCCGGCCCGGGCCCGGCTTCGGGTGCGTCGAACCCGGTGGTGCCCGCGACCGTGCCGGGCGTGCCGGGCACGCCTACGGCGATTGCCGGCAACCTGCAGGCGACGGTGACTTTCACGCCGCCGGCCAGCAATGGCGGCGCGGCAATCATCGGCTACCGGGTGTCCTCCACATTCGGTGGGATTATCGCGTTCGGCAGCGCGTCGCCGATCGTCGTGCCCGGTCTGAACAATGGGACCGGCTACGCCTTTACGGTGGCGGCGATCAACAGCGCCGGAACCGGTGCAGACTCAGTGGCGAGCAACGGTGTGATTCCGGGCTCGAATGTCCCCCCCGGCGCACCTACCGGTGTCAATGCGACGCTGCCGGTAGGCAGTACCCAGGCATCGGTGACCTTCACCGCGTCCACTTGCGCGGTGGGATGCCCGACCCCAATCACTTATACGGTGACCTCGAATCCTCCGGGAGGGACTGACCTCGCCGCCGGAACGACAGGCCTGACTCACGCCGTCGGTGGTCTCACTCCCGGAGTGGCCTATACCTTCTCGGTCACCGCGCTCAATTCCATAGGCACGAGCCCACCCTCCGGCGCTTCCAACTCCGTCACGCCGATAGTCGCGCCGGGCGTGCCGACCGCGGTGACGGCGACGGCCGGCAATACTCAGGCGACCATAAGCTTCACGCCGCCGGTGAACACGGGCGGCGCGGCGATCACCACTTACACGGTGACCTGCACTCCCGCCTGCCCGCCGACGCGTACGGGTCCCGCATCGCCGATCGTGATCACCGGGCTCGTGAATTTCCAGCCTTATACCTTCACGGTAACCGCGACCAACGCCGGTCCGCAGACTGGTTCGCCGTCGGCGGCATCGAACAGCGTTACGCCGAGTATCGCCGCAACCGTATCGACTCCGCCCACCGGGGTAAGCGCAAGTCCGGGCGACACGCTGGCCGCGGTGAGTTTCGGCGCGCCGGCCAGCGATGGCGGCAGCACGATTACCGGCTATACGGTGACTTCCAGCCCCAGCGGTATTACCGGGTCCTCCGTTGGCGCCGCCCCGCCGCCGGGTGGAATCGTGGTTTCCGGCCTGGCAAACGGAACCGCCTACACGTTCACGGTAACCGCCACCAACAGCATCGGCACGAGTCCGCCCTCCGGGGCATCGAACACGGTCACGCCGGTAACCGCGCCGAGCGCGCCGGGCTCGGTTACGGCGATTGCGGGAAATCAATTGGCCACGGTATCGTTCACGCCACCGGCGAGCAATGGCGGCTCAACAATTAGCGGCTATACGGTGAGGGCGCGTATCGGCTTCGCGCCCACGGGCATCTTCGCCACGGGCATCGCTTCCCCGATCGTGGTGACCGGCCTTACCAACGGCACCGCCTACACCTTTACGGTAGCGGCGAGTAACGGTGTCGGCCCCGGTCCGGCCTCTTTGGACTCCAATCCCGTGACCCCGACCTCGGCGACCGTCCCCAGCGCGCCCACGGGAGTCAGTGCAACCCCAGGCAATGGCCAAGCGACCGTGTCGTTCACGTCGCCGCCCGCGTTCACGGCGCCGGGCTGCGCGCTTCCCGTCTGCGCCCCGATAACCAATTTTACGGTGACCTCCAGCCCCGGCGGAATCACAGCGACCGGTGGCGTTTCGCCGATTGTGGTGCCCGGCCTGACCAACGGCGTCACGTACACGTTCACGATAACGGGCACCAACGCCATCGGCGTCAGCCCGGCTTCGACGCCCAGCGGCAGCGTAACGCCGGTAGGCGCGCCGGGCGCCCCCACGGCGGTCAACGCCGTCGCGGGCAACGCGCAGGCCACCGTGTCGTTCACTCCGCCAGCGAGCAACGGCGGCGCCGCGATCACGAGTTACACGGTGACTTCCAGCCCCAGCAACATCATCGCCACTGGGGCAAGCTCGCCAATTACCTATCCCGCCGCCAGCCTGGTGAACGCCACGCCGTATACCTTTACCGTGACGGCAACCAACATCGCGGGGACGGGCGCGCCGTCGCTGGCTTCCAACAGCGTGATACCGACTGCCCTCGCCACGGCGTGCTCTCCCACCGTACCGGCCGTTTCAGGCGCGATCTCCCTGAGGGCGCAGGCGCTGCGCGTGACCGGTGTCTCGCCCCTGGGCGTGTTCTTCGACGCGACGGCGACCACGTCATCGGCGACGCCGAGGCCGTTCCACGAGCTCGAATACCGCTGGGACTTCGGCGACCCCGCCAGCGGCTTCTGGACCACGGGCAGCCGCCCGGGCGTCAGCAGCAAGAACGCGGCCACCGGACCGATGGCGGCGCACGTCTACGATCTCGCCTCCGGCGATTTCACGGCCGGGTCGGCCACGCGTACCGTTACCCTGACGGCGACCGACGGCACGAGCACCGCGACTTGCAGCATGCAGATTATCATCACAGACCCGGATGTCGCCTTCGGGCCGACCGCGCCGCCGGGCGGGCGCACGCTGTGCGTCTCCAGCGCCCCCGGCACGTTCGCCGCTTGTCCCGCCGGCGCGACGCAGGTCGTGACGTCGACCTTCGACTTTTTCGCCCTCACCAGCAATGGGGCGAACTTCAAGCGCATTCTGCTGCGGGCCGGCGACACGTTCACGACCACGAATACTTCGCAGATCTCCGCGGAAGGTCCAGGGCATCTTGGCACGTTCCCCTACGGGGGAGCCAGGGCGGTGCTCGTCGGCCCGACGAACAAGTTCGTTATCGGGAACGCCAGCGACTGGCGCATCGCGAATATCGATTTCGACGGTGTCAACAGAACCACGAACACCAAATGCATCCAGCCCGTCGGCCGGGCCTACCAGACCACCATCCTCAACAACATTTGCCGCAACCTTTTCCTCGGCATGGAGTTCGAGATCCTGCTCCTCGACTTCCAGAACACCTCCTCGCAGGTGGCGCCGATCTGGCATCAGTGGGTCATCCAGGGCAACCAGTTCCTCAACAACTTCGAGTACGGGTTCCTGGGGATAATGGACAAGGGGGCGGCGCTGGGCAATGTCGTCACGGGGATCCAGAGCCAGCATGCTTGGCGCCTGGGCCATGGCAGCAAGAACATCGTCAGCAACAACGAATTCACTGGCTCGCCCACCGGTACGGCCCTGACGTTCCGCGGCATCGGCTGGGAGGTCAACACGCGGGGGTCGGGCAATCAGTTCACGCTGCCCGCGAATTCGTTCGCCGAATACTCAATCGCGTCCGACAACAAGATTACCGCGGTGACTGGCGGCCTCGCCTATACCTACGCCGCGTCTAACGCGGCCGAGATGCCGAGGTTCAGGAACCACATTTCCGAGCGCAACATTGTCACCTCCACCAATTTCGGCCCGGCGATGTTCACGGTGGCCGGCGACAGCACGATCCGGAACAACCTGTTCGTGATCGGCACCCCCGACATGCGCGCGCTCGAAATCCAGCAGCCCGTGGACCCGGTGATCACCAGCTTCTTCGTCTACAACAATTCGTCGTTCAACGGGAACGTCTCGGGGTCTTCGGATTTCAACGTGGTCGGCGGCTCCGCCGCCGTGCCCAATCTGGTGGCCCGCAACAACCTCGGCGTTGCGCCGAGCAACACGGCAGCGGGCACGATCGGAGCGAGCGGCAGCGGCTACACCGCATCGAACAACTCGACGCGGGCGCAGATCCAGGGCCCGAGCCCGCTGACGACGACGCCGCCCACGCAGCCCTCGCACTGGCAGCCGCTGCCCGCCAGCTATCCGATTAACGGCGGCTTCGCGTTACCGCCGGTGCCGGTGTTCTCGGACTTCTTCGCGGCACCGAGGACCGGCAACCACATGGGCGCGGTGAACCCGTAGGTTCCGGCAGGCGAGGCGGGCTGCCGTACCGGAGCGACATCGACGGCCTGCGCGCGATCGCCGTGCTGCTGGTGGTGGCGTTCCATTTCCAGCTCGTGCCCGGCGCGAAGAGCGGGTTCCTCGGCGTCGACCTGTTCTTCGTGGTCTCCGGCTTCCTAATCACCACGATCGTGCGCGCCGAGGTCGAGGCCCGGCGATTCTCCATCGCGCGCTTCTGGCTCCGGCGCCTGCGCCGGCTCGCGCCGGCGCTGTTCGCCGTGCTCGCGCTGGTGCTGCTCTACGGCGCGCTGCGCCTGCTGCCCGGGGAATTCAGGCAACTGGCGGTCGAGGCGCTGGCCACGCAACTGTACGTCGCCAACGTCCATTTCTGGCGCAGCATCAACTACTTCGGGATCCAGGCGGGCGACGCCTACCTGCTGCACACCTGGTCGCTCGCGGTCGAAGAGCAGTTCTACCTCCTGTACCCGCTGGCGCTGGTCGCTGCGCTGAAGATCGGCCGCCGCTTCGCCTTGCTGGCGGTTCTCGCCGCCGCGCTGCTGTCGTTCGGCCTGAACATCGTGTTCGTCGGCGCCAGGCCGGAGGCGACCTTCTACCTCATGCCCACGCGCGGCTGGGAACTGCTCGCGGGCGCCCTGCTGACCTGGGCGCCGCCGCTGCGGCGCGCCTGGATCTCGAATCTGGCGGCGCTTGCCGGCATGGCGCTCATCGCGACCGCGGTGCTCGCCTACCACGAGGGCCTTCCCTTTCCGGGCTGGTTCGCGCTGCTGCCGGTCGCCGGCGCCGCGTGCCTGATCCATGCCGGAGGGCAGCAAACCGCCGTGGTCGTGCGCGCGCTTGGCGCGCCACCCCTCGCCTATCTGGGCCGGCTGTCCTACTCGCTCTACCTGGTGCACTGGCCGGTCAGCGTGTTCGCGGCGCGGGAGCTGGGCGCGGCGTACTCGCCCGCCTGGCGTCTCGCGACGGCACTCCTGTGCGTGGCGCTGTCGGCCCTGCTGTTTCATTTCGTGGAGGCGCCGATGCGGCGCGGCCGGCATGCGAGAAAGCAGCGCACGTTCATCATTGCCTATGCAGTTGGGGTAGCGGCAAGCGTCGGGCTTTGCGCGGCGGTGATCGCGACCGACGGACTGCCTGGGCGCCTTCATCCGGCCGCAGTGGCGCTGGCCGCCTATGCCGACGACCGGCCGCGGCTGGATTGCCAATACCCGCAAAAGGGGGCCGCAACGCCGGCGCCGCTATGCATGCTCGGGGCGGCCGGCAGCTCGCCCGAATGGCTGGTCTGGGGGGACTCCCACGCCTGGGCGGCGCGTGACGCGATCGACGATTGGCTCAAGCGCAGCGGCTCGGCGGGGCGGTTCACCTTCCTTGCCTCGTGCGTGCCGGTCAAAGGCGTCGACGTCTTCATGCGCGGCCCGGCCTGCCGGGCGATGAATGCCGAGCTGATCGCGCTCGCCGCGAGCGACCCGGCAATCCGCAAGGTATTCCTCGTATCGACCTGGCGGCAGGCAAAGGAAGGACTATTGACCGCGTCGCTCCAGCAAAAGCTCGACCCGGCACAGTCGATCGAACTGTTCCAGCGCCAGTTCGCCGCGACCGTCGCCGAGCTGTCGGCGCTCGGCAAGGAAGTCTACATATGGGAGCCCGTGCCCGGCGCACGCGGCCACGTCCCCAACGGGCTGGCGCGCGCCGCCCTGAACGGCCGGGCAGCGGAACTGGACGTCACGCTGGCTGAATACCGGGCGGACAATGCCTTCTTCTTCGCTGCATTGGACAAGAGCCGTGCGCAGGTCCGCGCCTCGTTCTCGCCGTCGGCTGCGCTGTGCGCCGAAGGGACGTGCAAGACGGTGATGGCCGGCAGGCCGATCTACTTCGACAACAGCCACCTCGCCCAGTCGATGCATGGATTCTGGGCTGCCGCACTGGATGCGCAAATCGGTTCTGCGGCCGGGCGTTCGAGCCGCTCTCCCTAGCCGACGCAAAAGAAGCCGGCTGCCAACGGCGTGTATGATGAAATGGCTGGTTGTGGGGCATGAATTCATCATGAACGTCCGGGAAATGCTCAGGAATTTCTTGTGGAAAAGCTAAGGCTGCTTTATCTCGCCGGGCCGGGCGACGCCACGTCCGTATTGCGGGCGATGGCCGAGGGGCGCGAGGACGACGGCATCGCCCACGTTGCGTATTCGCGCCAGGTCTTCGAGGCCTGCAGGGACATGGACGTGCCAATGCTGGCGATGTGCGTGAACCCCCGCCGCGACGATTTCAGCTTTGGCGACCTGCGCTCGATGAACGTGGCCGATCCGCTCGCGAACAAGTCGAGGCTCGGCTATCACCTCGCGAACATCACCTTCGCCCGCTACGTCGGCGCGCTAGCGCGCCAGTTCAGCGCCAACGTCGTGATCACGGCAACCGAGCCCTATCCGTTCCTGCTCGAACCCCTGGCCTTTCGCGGTGTGCACGTGATTCCGGCTTTGCACGCGCTCATGTGGTCCGCCTTCCGGAAACGGAACTTCCCGCGATGGCTGATGACGCGCCTCAGCCGCCACTTCTATGCCCGCACCTGCCCGGCGATCCTCAGTCATCCCGGCCTTGCGGTGCAGCAGGTGCACGAGCTCACGCAGGGCAAACCGCGCCCCATCGTCGAGTTTCTGCCGCTCTTCCCCAGGGACATGTTCGCGAATTCGGCACGCCCAGACCCCGCTGCCGACGAGTTCCGCGTGCTTACCGTGGGCCGCTGCGAGGAATTCAAGGGCGCTTTCGACCTGATCGAAATCGCCAAGCGCGTGCGTGCGCTCGGCGGCAGCCGCATGCGCTTCGACTGGTGCGGCACGGGCGGCGCCATCGAGGAGGGACGCCGCCGGGTGCAGGCCGAGGGCCTGGCCGACAGCTTTGCCTTTCATGGATGGACCTCCATGGAGGACCTTGCATCGCTGTGGGGCCGCAGTCATATCTGCGTGGTGCCAACCACGAGCAGCTTCGTCGAAGGCTTCAATCAGGTGGTGATCGAAGCGGCGCTCGCGGGACGTCCGGTTATTACCTCGGCCGTTTGCCCTTCGCTCGATTTCGTTCGCGCGTGTTCAATCGAGGTAACTGTCGACGACATCGACGGCTACGTCCGCGCGCTGGTCTCGCTTGCCGACGACCGCAGCCGCTACGCCGCCCTTCAGAGCCGCTGCGCCGAGGTCGTGCGTCCGTTCTTCGACAAGTCCAATTCGTTCGGCGCCGCCGTCCGCCACGTGCTCGAAGAACTTCGCACCCGCGGCGAGGTCCGCCCGGTGAGTCACCCGCCCGTCACCGCCTGACTGCAACCCGCGAAGCTATTTCTTGAACCATCTTCGAACAGCCGACAGGCCGGCGCTGAAGGCAAAGCCCGCGCTCTTCCTAAAGCCAGGATTTCCTATGTATTTGCCGTACAAATAGGGGTGGACACAATTCATAAACGAAATATTCTTCATCGGCAAAATGCCGTTCCCAGTGATCCTCTCGAAGGCATCGCTTCCTTGGCGCACATAAAAAAAAGTGTTCTGCTGATACCAGAACTCGATCTCGTCATCGCCCCAAAATACGGGGCGAAACATGTCGAACGGAACGTAATTACGAAACAAGAAGATGCTCGCCCAAAACGTGTGCGGCCTCTCGTTTAAGTAATTCTCGCCGCCTTGATTGCTGAATGCCGCCCCGAAAAGAACGACGTCGGCCAAATCAGTCAGGGAGGACACAAAAGTTTCGCTCGAAGACGGAGCCAGATGTTCAGCAACTTCGAGCGACATCGAAAGATCGAATTTCTCGCCCTTCGGTGCCTCGATCGGTCCATTCAGATCGACTGGGTAGAAGGCGATGCTTTCATCGGCCATGTTGGCCTGCGTATTCCACAGGCCGTCGAAGCCCACAACTTTTTGAGCCCCGGATTCCTTGAAGGCTTTCAGCCAAGTGCCTCGGCCGCATCCGACATCCACCACGGTGTCGGGACGATATGCTCGTGACAGCAACTCGGCATACCTTCTCGCGCTCCTCTAGGCCCCCTCCATCTGTTCCCGATATAAGTCGTCATCGTACATATTGCCTTTTAGTGCGGTTGAGGACATGCGCTCGTTTGTCATTGGTTCAATTCAAGAAATCACAATGATGCACCGTGGGTCGTCGAATCTTATGCTACTGCAATTGGGCCACTCTTGGTTGCAGCGCCTGCGGCACATTTCGATCACAATGTACGTCGCCGCGCGACTATGGAGTCGCCTGAGCGATAGGCGTTCACGTCATGACGAGGTATGGTCTTTGATTAACTTCCACAATTGACTTCCGCTTTCGTGATTTAGCACAATGGCAGCCCCCATGCATGCGCCTTTACTCCCTCAAGTCTCTATCCTTCTTCCCGTCTTTAACGCGGAGAAATATCTCGAGAAAACGCTGCGCAGCCTTCTAGGCCAGAGTTTCGGCAGTTTCGAGATTGTCGCGATGGACGACGGCTCTACGGACGGGTCGGCGGAGATCCTGCGGAGGCTTTCCGACCCGCGCATCCGCATCGAGAAGAATCCCGGCAACCTCGGCCTGATCGAGACCTTGAATCGGGGCATTTCGCTCTGCCGTGGCGAGTTCATCGCGCGCATGGATGCGGACGACATCGCCCTGCCGACGCGGATCGAAAAGCAGTACCGGTACATGCAGCAACATCCGCAATGCATTCTCGTCGGCACAGGACGCAGCGCCATCGACGAAAGTGACCAGCCGATCGATTCTTTCAACAAGCCCGCAACCGGCAGTGCGCTGATCCGCTGGAAACTTCTGACCGGGAATTTCATCACCCACCCCACGGTAATGCTAAGAAAAAGCGCCCTTCCGCTACCGCTGTTTGAAGCGGAATACAAGCATGCGGAGGACTATGCAGCGTGGCTAAAGCTTTCCTCATGCGGAGATATGGAAATTCTTCCGGAGAAACTGCTGCAATACCGCTTTCATGGACAGTCAGTCAGCCAGCAGAACAAGATGGTGCAGGTGCAGTCCGCCATGCGGGCATTGGCGGACCATTTGAGAGGCCACCACGGTGTCTCGTTTGAGTTCAATTCTCTCGCTTTGTGGTCCGCACCACAGGATGCAGCCGCTTTCAGCAAGCCAGCTGATTTTTTCCGACTCTTGCGTTGGATGAACCCGCTTCGAAGATCGTTTCAGGAGAAACTGACGGGGATTGATCGTTTGCGAGCTTTTTTCCACTATCATCGAAGATTGTTGTTGCTTCTCATTTCCCACCGACGTCGCCTTGAACTTCTGTTGCCGATTCTGCTGGCGATGATGGCCTCTCCTTTCGCAATGGGCGGATAGCTTCGTGGCCTCGGATATCACGGCAATCATGACGGCCATGACCGACGGGGAGCGGCCGTGGACCGCAGACGCCCTGCGTTCGATCCTGACACAGACGGTGTTGCCTGATGCTGTCGTCCTGCTCGTCGAAACGCAAAACGCCTGGATCGAGGCCGATATCGAGAAATTGCCGCAGCGCGCAGTTGCCGAGCGCCT
>JANPDX010000422.1:0-3442 GCA_031431695.1 Dehalococcoidia bacterium | reverse complement strand
TTGGGCCGGCGTCAGCACGGGCTCGTACCCGGGAGGGGCGGCGATGCCAGCGCCTCGCGTTTCGATACGCGATGATCCTGAGAGCGTGCGCAGCAGCAGATCGAAGGCGGGAGCCTCGATTCGCAACGCGCTCCGCACATGCTCGCGGGGCGCCGAACGGCGCAGCGGGTTGGCGGAAAGAAACTCCGAGGTGGCGAGCAGAAGGTCCTGAGCTCGCGATTCAAGCCATTCACCGCTGACCAGCCTGCCTTCGTGTTCGGTTGCGGCCTCTCGCGAGATGAGCACCTCCCAGGTCTCACGGACGGATCGCTCGTCCGTTTGAAGTTGGCTGGCGACGGCGGAGAGCGTCAGCGGGCCGGTCCTGAGCATCTCCAGGACCCGGTCTTCAGGGGATCCGGCGAGGGCCTGGTTTAGCGCAGCGATGCCTGGGCCATTGTTGCGGCGCAAGCGACGGCCATTGATGGCGACTACCGGCCCGCCAGCGACAGTCTCGTTTGGGGTGCGAATCACTACGTGGTCTCCTGGCAGAATCGCCACGGGAAAGTCGAGGACGAACTGGGCCCAGCATTCCTCGCCTGGACCAAGCACATCGGCGTCGAGCAAGCGGACCTTCGCCTGGCTCTCGCTTGTGGCGGCGAGAAGCGTGACCTCCGCGTCGTGGGCCAGCGGGTTGATGACGATCCGGCTGGCGGTCAGGCGGACGACGAGACTCGTGACCGCCTTCAGCGCGCCGGGGCGGGCGAGGACCATTCCCCGGCTGATGTCCTCGGTACGGACGCCACTCAGGTTCACGGCGGCGCGAGTCCCCGGCCCAAGACTCTCGACCTTGGTGCGGTGGCGCTGGATGCCTCGTATCCGGCATTTCAGACCCGCCGGAAAAAGCTCCATTTCATCCCCAACAGCCAACGAGCCGTCGATGAGGGTGCCGGTGACAACGGCGCCAAAGCCCTGGATGGTGAACGCACGATCGACCGGAAGGCGCGGCCGCCCAAGGTTTCTCTTCGCTGGAAGTCGGGAGAGCACTGTATCGATCGCGGACCGGAGTGCATCGAGGCCCTCCCCAGACTGCGCTGAGACCCGTACAACCGGTGCTCCAGCCAGGCGAGATCCCGAGAGGGTGTCCTCCAGTTCGGCCTCGACGAGGTCGGCGTACTCAGCTTCAACAAGGTCGCACTTGGTAAGGACGACGATTCCCGCGGGAACTTCGAGCAGATCGAGGATTGCGAGATGTTCGGCGGTCTGGGGCCGGGGGCCCTCGTCGGCCGCTACGACGAGCAACGCAAGGTCGATGCCGCCTGCGCCCGCAAGCATGTTCTTGATGAACCGCTCGTGACCCGGGACATCGACCACACCCACTTCCAGGCCGGAAGGAAGCGTCAGCCAGGCAAAGCCGAGGTCGATGGTGAGGCCGCGCTCTTTCTCTTCTCGCAAACGATCGGGGTCGATGCCCGTCAGAGCATGGATGAGCGTGCTTTTACCGTGGTCAACGTGTCCGGCGGTCCCGATGACTGGCATTCAGACGGCCTGCGCCGAAGCTGCCGGAATGGGCACGAGAAGAGCCAGAAGACGAGCGCTGACCTCGCCATGGAGGAGGCGTCCTCGTGCGGTGAGGCGAATGCGCGGGACGAGTTCGAGCACACCGGCCTGGGCGCATTCCGCGAAGAGCGCGCCTGCCACGTCGAAGAGGTCTCTCTCGAAGCGCTCGGAAAAGTCGGCGGGGAGGAAGCCTTCAATCAGCCGCAGGCGAAGACTCAGCCAATCGGACATCGCCAGCGCGGACCCGGGAACGTAACGCTTCGCGACTGCGACAAGCGGTGCGTTTTCGCCGGCGAGAACCCGGGCGATGTAGTCGCGTGGGTGGGCGCCGTTTTCATATCGTTCGCCGGCGAAGTATCCGTGGGCGCCGGCGCCAATGCCGAGATACTCGATGTCTGTCCAGTAGGCCAGGTTGTGGCGGGAGCGATGCCCCGGCTTCGACCAGTTCGAAAGTTCGTATTGCTCGAAGCCCGAGGCTGTCAGCTGTTCGCTAGCAGCCTCATAAAGATCCGCGAGGGCGTCGTCATCCGGCAGGGTGGTCTCTCCCTTGCGGACGCGGCGCGCGAGCGGTGTGCCTTCTTCGACGGTGAGGGCATACGCGGAGATGTGGTCCGGGGCGAGTTCGATGGCGCGACTCAACGACTGTAGCCATGAATCAACTGATTGGCCGGGAAGCCCATAGATAAGGTCCAGTCCGACGCTTTCGAAGCCGGCCTCGCGGGCCAGTTTCAGCGAGGCGACCGTTGCTTCCGGCGAGTGGATTCGATCGAGAAAGCGGAGTTCGGTGGCTGAGAAACTCTGGGCGCCAATGGACAGGCGCGTGACGCCCGCGTTTCGGAGGCCATTGAGAGAGGATTCGGAGGTAGTTCCGGGGTTCGCTTCAAGTGAGATTTCGATGCCGGGATCGAACGGAGCGCACTGTCGAATGGCCTGGACGACCGCCGCGATCTGGGCGGCAGGGACTTCGCTCGGGGTGCCTCCGCCGAAGCCGATGGAGCGAATCGTTCGCCCGCTGAAAAGTGGGGTTGCCGCGCCAACCTCGCGCACGAGCGCCTCGCCGTAGGCGTCTTTGACATTATCCATGCCGGAGTAGGCGTTGAAGTCGCAGTACCCGCACTTCACGGTGCAGAAGGGGATGTGGACATAAACAGCGAGTGGTTTCATGTGGCGACGAACTCGTCGTGCATTTCCCGAACCTTGTGGGTGGTAATTCCATCGACGCCCCAGGCGACGAGTTCGCGCGCGCGCTCGAGGTCATCAACGGTCCAGGCAACGACAGACAATCCCCGCTGGTGGAGGAGTTCGACAATTCCAGGAGAGAGCAAGGAGTGGCGGCACGAAACGCCCGCCGGCCGGGCGTCCCTATCGTTCACTGAGATGAACAAGTCCAGCTTCGCTCGAACATCAATGGAGTAGAAGGCATCGACCTGCGGGAGCATCTCACGGATAGCGCGGAGCGTACGCCACTGTTGAGAGGATGCAACGACGCGTCGCGGGGACTCTCCGCGGGCGAGTATCCGCCGCAAGAGCACGGCTGCCTGGGTGCCACCATTCTTGAGGTCGAGGAAGATGCCGGCCCGGTGCCCGACCGATTCATCGAGAAGCTCGACGAGGCCGTAGCGGGTGTTGGAGGCGATACGGAGGTACCACTTTTCGAAGAGGACGGGCAACCACTGGAGGCGGCGCTCATGGCGGGCTTCGAAGCTCCCATCGCGGAACCAGAGATCCACCTCAAGGAAATCCGCTCCCTCGCCGAGTGAGCCATGCACGCTGGCGATGGTGTTTCCGCCACCATGGGCAATGATGGCAGGCCCGGCGCGTCCGGGGACAAGGTCACAAAGAACAAAGCCCGGATCGGACATCAGGTGGTCATGGTACTCGGCTGTGGCGAGACCGGGTGCCGGGG
>JANPDX010000421.1:0-1894 GCA_031431695.1 Dehalococcoidia bacterium | reverse complement strand
GCAGGCATTGCTCATCGGCGGCGCCCAGACCCCGGCGGCGGCGGCTGAATCGCTCGAAGTACCGGCTGGCATGCTCGCGATCGAATGCCCGCTGGCGGGAAATGTGGTGGAGCGTCCGGTCGGCGAAGGGGACTCGGTTGCCGAAGGAGACACGATCCTGGTCATCAGCGCCATGAAAATGGAGACGGCCGTTGTTGCCTCCTGCTCCGGCGTAGTGACATCCATGCAACCGCTCCGTGTCGGGGACGGCGTCGCCGCCGGTCAAATCATCGCCGTGATCGCCCCAGGCGAAACCAGCGCCGAACAGCACCGCGCCACGTCAGCGGCGAGTCCTGACCAAACGTGGGCGCCAATCCTCGAAGAGATCGCCGCCCTGCACACCATCGCCCACGCGCGGCTCGCGCCTGGCTCCCAGGACCCGGGCGTCGTCCGGCAGCGCAGTCGCGGAAAGTTGAACTGCCGGGAGCGGATCACGTTGTTGCTCGACGAGGGCTCGTTTCGCGAAGTTGGCAGCGCGGCGGGCTTCGCTTCGTATGACGACGAGGGCGGGATATCGGACTTTACGCCGGCTAACCATGTTGGCGGCTGGGGCTCGATAGACCGGCGCACGGCTATCGTTTGCGCCGACGACTTTACCTCGCGAGGCGGCCACGCCGACGGGGCGATAAGCGCCAAGAGCGGTTACCTCGACCGGCTCTCGATAGAGCTTCGCGTGCCCGCAGTGCGGATGCTGGATGGCTCCTCGGGTGGCGGCAGCGTGGCAGCCATGGTTCCTGCCCAAAAGACGGAAGGCGAGAGCAACGCGCAGGAGAGCACCGGCGCAATCCGGGCCGGCCGGCCGCGGGTCACAGGCAGCGGCGGATCGTTCCTGCCCGGGCATCTCGGCAGCTCGATGTTCACCGAGCAACTCGCCACCGTGCCGGTAGTCAACATGCTGCTCGGGAGTGTGGTCGGCATCGGGGCGGCGAAGGCCGTCCTGGGGCACTTCTCCGTCATGGTTCGCGACATCGCCCAGTTGTTCGTCGCCGGGCCTCCCGTCGTCAGCCATGCCATGGGCTACGACATTTCGAAGGAAGACCTCGGCGATTGGCGCATCCACTGTAAGAACGGGTCGGTGGATAACCTGGCGGAAACCGAGGAAGAGGCCGCCGCAATGGTGAGGCGCTTCCTGTCGTACCTCCCTTCGAATGTGTACGAAGCGCCTCCCGTGCTGGCCGCGAATCCAGCAGACCCGATCGGCCGCCGCGAAGACGAGCTCTTCACGCTCATCCCGCGCAAGCGCACTACCACCTTCGACGTGCGGAAGGCTATCCGGCTCATGGCCGACGCCGGGTCGTTCTTCGAAATCGGTTCGCTCTGGGGGACCGACCAGGTGACGGGCTTCGTGCGATTCAACGGCCACCCGCTCGGCGTTATCGCTTCGGATAGCCGCCACATCAATGGCGGCGCCCTGACCGCCGACGGATGCAGCAAGCTCACCCGCCACCTGGACGTTTGCGACCTCTTCCACATTCCGGTACTGAACCTGGTCGATAACCCGGGGTTCGCTGTAGGCGTCGAGCATGAGACTGCCGGTACGATCCGCAAGGGCGCCGAGTGGATGGTGGCCTTCGCCCAGGTCAGCGTGCCCATCTTTACGGTGCTGATGCGGAGGAGCTTCGGCGTCGCCGGAAACAACTTCGCGACGCCACAGTCGCGACCGTCGGTACGGGTTGCCTGGCCGGCCGCGGACGTGGGAGGAATCCCACCCGAAGGCGGCATCGAGGCAGCCTACCGGCGGCAGTTGGCCGAAGCTGAGGATCCGGCGGCGCTTCGTGCTGAACTCAACGCCCGTATCGAAAGCGCGCGTGGCCCCCTCGGACCAGTGTCCCGGTTCCAAATTGAGGAAATCATC
>JANPDX010000420.1:0-3905 GCA_031431695.1 Dehalococcoidia bacterium | reverse complement strand
CACCAGCTACTACCGCGACCAGCACCGCCATTACGAGCGAACGCGCACGCAGGGGCTTGAGCCACGTGGCTAGGGTCAGGCGCGCACTATCAACTGTCACCCGCGAACCCTAACAGAAGGTGTCAAGCGCGCCGTATTTTTCAACAACGAAAGGGCCGGGTAGCCCCGGCCTTCCGAAGTGTGCCCAGTGTAGGAGCCTGCGACCGCTTGCGAGCCGTCCGGCTATTCGTCGAAGGGGGCGGTGAGGTCGGGAAGGCAATTCGCGGCACTCACAATGTGGATGCTCAGTTCCTCGCGAATAGCAGGGCCTAGGTTCTTGGTCGACTCGCGCACGGCAACAATACAACGCTGGCTGTCTGCAGGTGGTGCGGTGAAGTCGCCAAGGATATAGGCGCCCGCGGGACCGGAGAACTCATTGGCGTGGAGCGCGACCCACCAGATAACCGTGTCGATGAGCACGGTCGGATCGGACAACGCCGACGGACAGTGGAAAGTCGCCGAGCCGCCGTACGTAGCCGGTTCCAACGCGAGGAGGATGTCGCCCGGCAGGCCCGACGCGGGGAGCAACAGCCCGTGGGTGCGCAAGGGTATCTTCGAAGTTGTCGTTTGGGCGGTCTGCGAGCAGCCACCAACGGATTCAAAGGGTCCGATCAGGGTCGGCCCGTCACCGAACTGCTTCCGTCCAGGGAATGTCGGCGTTGTGAACACCGGCGCGCGCGACTTGACCCCAATTGAATACTCGAAAGGCCCTACGGTGAATTCGTAGTTTACGCGAAAGATTATCCAGGCTTCCGGGATGGGCTGCACCGGCGCGGAATCGGCGGCGACACCGACCACGAACATTCTGAAACCGCCGGCCGCTTCCGCGTCCGGTTGTGCCGTGTCGATTCGGGACCCAAAGGCGGCAGCCACCGCCGCTACGAGCACCGCCGCTACGAGCGAACGCGCACGCAGGGGCTTGAGCCACGTGGCTAGGGTCAGGCGCGCGCTATCAACTGTCACCCGCGAACCCTAACAGAGGTGTCAACCGGGCCGTATTTTTCAGCAACGAGAAGGCCGGGGAGTCCCGGCCTTCCGAAGTGTGCCTGGTGTAGGAGCCTAGTGGCGGCCGTTTCCGTTCGAAGAGATCCGGCGCCAGCGCAGGAAGTTCCAGTAGGCGAGCAGTTCCGGAAGGTCCTCCGGGTGCTTCTCGAGCTCGCCGATGAGTTGAGCGATGTCGCTGTCCTTCACGTAAAGCATGTCGCCTTCATCGCCCAGGAAGTAATGCAGGGGGCGGTTGAGAATGCGGGCAACGCTGAGCAGCATGTCGATGCCGACAGAACGTTGGCCAGCCTCGTAGAGGCTGATGGCGCTCTGGGTGGTGTTGAGCGAGTGGGCAAGTTGCCCCTGGCTCATGGCGGCGTCGCGGCGGGCGGTGCGGATACGGTTTCCAAGGCTCGCCGAGACTGGCGCCTTTCCGCTTTCGGACATGGCTTTCAACATTGTGCTGTGACTCCGAGGTTGGGTTTTTACAGTTCCCCCGGTATTCCGCTCGAGGGGATCGGCAATGCCAACTCAAGGTACGAAGGCGGCGCGTTCGGGTCAATCGGGGCCCTCCGTTCGTAACCCAATCACAACGGTGCATTTGTCCGAAAACGTCAGTAGCCAAGCTCGGGGCGGGCGAGGTTCCTGAGGGGCTCTCCAGCGAGTAACCGGCCCAGGTTCTCGATGAACAAGGCAGCCGCGGTGCCCTCGCGACGATCGGATGTGCCGGACGTGTGGGGGGTGAGAAGGACGTTTGGCAGGTCCCAGAGGGGGCTTTCGGGAACGAGCGGCTCGGGCGTTGTCACGTCCAGCGCGGCTGAGGCTATCGTTCCCTCGCGAAGGGCGGCGATGAGCGCATCCTGATCGATGACGTCGCCGCGAGCGATGTTGAGGATGGATGCGGTCGGCTTCATCAGCTTTAGCGCGGCGGCATCAATCATGTGCGTGGTTTCCCTGGTCAGGGGAACGCAAAGAACGACAAAGTCCGACTGTGCGAGCAACGTGTTGAGTTCGGAGTACGGCAGCAGTTCATCGCAATCCGGGTCTTCGCCGTCGACCGTCCGGCGAGAGGCAACGACGCGCATGCCGAGCGCGCGGGCTCGTTTCGCCGTTTCACGGCCGATTGCGCCGAGACCGACGATGCCGCAGGTCTTGCCTTCGAGCACGATTCCGCCGCGGATGCGCTCCCATGCGTGGCGGTCCTGGTTTCGGACGTAGCCCGGGAACTGCTTCGCAAGCGCGAACATAGCGGCGATGACCCATTCGGAGATGGCCCCTGAAGCGAGCCCCGAGCCATTGGTGACCGCGAAACCACGCTGGAGGACCCCGGCGCAATCGAGGCGTTCGAGACCAGCGTTCATGGCCTGGAACCAGCAAAGATTTGGGGCGGCGTCGAAGTACTCAACGGGGAGCCGGTTGGTGCCCACCATGATGTCAACGTCGCGAAGGCTGGCGAGCATGCGCTCCTTTTCGTCGCCTTCCGGTGTGGTGCCGCGAAAAGCGTTGCCGTAGTCCAGGACCTGGATGCGAGAGTCCATCGCTTTGATGGCGGCGATGCTTTTTTCGTCGAAGCGGACCATCAAGGCGATGGTGAGGGGGTCGGACAACAGAACGCTCCGGTTTGGGTTTCGCGACCATGGTACGGGGTTAGGCAGGAACCGTGTGTGGGGCGTAACCGGCACGGCTCCTATACTGATTCCCATGGCCGAGACGCATGACCTCGAAGTGGCCTCTGGCGGCGAAGAAGACACCCGGAACCTCGGAGAGCGGCTTGGCAGGCACCTGCGGAAGGGCGATATCGTCCTTCTGAGCGGTGAGTTGGGCGCCGGAAAGACGTGCCTGACCCAGGGGATCGGTCGCGGGCTGGCGTGCGGCGGACAGGTGAACAGCCCCTCGTTCGTGTTGATGAACGAGTACCAGGGCCGCGAGACGCTCTATCACGTCGACCTCTATCGGATCGACGACGTTGAAGACCTGGACGAACTTGGCCTCTGGGACTACGCGGAACAAGGCGTGCTCGTCATCGAGTGGCCCGAGCGTGGCGCCGAACTGCTTCCCGGTGATGGCCTGGTTGTGGAGTTGCGGCCGGGCTCGCTCGGCCCGCGAAGCCGGACGCTGAAGTTCATTCCGCGAGGCCCTCGGGGCCAAGAGTTGGTCGCATCGTTCGGGGCGGCGTGAACACGATCCTCTGTATCGACACTGCATCAGATGCGTTCGCTCTCGCGGTGGATCGTGACGGCGACGTCCGGTCGGTTGAGGTTGTTGCCGGGCACGATCATTCCCGCCTGCTCCTGCCGGCCGTTTCAGCACTCCTGGCCGGCGACAAGCCGGACGCGATCCTCGTAGTCATCGGGCCGGGGGCCTACGCAGGGGTCCGCGTGGGCATTGCAACCGCGGAGGGGCTCTCCATTGCCATGGAAGTTCCCGTTTACAGCATCGGCACTATCGAAGCTGCACGCTGTGCGGCGGCCCTTGAGACCGGGACAATCATCCATCCGGCGGGCCGCGGAGAGTTCGCTGTCCAGGCCTTCGAAGCGGGAACGGCGACCGGGCCGATACGGACGGCATCAGCCCCACAACTCGAGGGCCTCGACTTTGCCGGCGCGGGCGCGGGCGCCTTCGGCGGCACCGAGATTTCGCCCCGACAGCGCTGCGAGGCCGCCCTTCGAGACCGGGCGTCGAAGATCCGATCCGGCGAACTCGAAGCTGGCGCAGAGGCGTTTTATCTGCGCGAACCAAGCATCACGCTTTCCCGCCGTCAGCAAACGGCTGCATCCTGAACCAACCACACGGAGACAAGCACCGATGGAACGCGAACGCACACTTTTCCTGGTAAAGCCCGATGCGATGCAGCGAGGCCTCGCGGGCGAAATCATTCAGCG
>JANPDX010000419.1:0-2048 GCA_031431695.1 Dehalococcoidia bacterium | reverse complement strand
CCGGGCTACCTGGAAGACCGTGCGAAGGAAGAAACGGAAGCCAGGAAGATGTGGGATGCCGGCGGCGGGCCAGCGCTCGGCGAAATCGTTGTCGACATCCCGGACATCTGGGAAGGGCTCTATTCCGGAGGCTCCGCGCTCATCACGGCGCAACTCAAGAAGGTTCTTGGGAACACCTTCACAGCCAAGATCGAACCGTACTCGACGATCAGCACGAAGGTGTCGAACTCGTCGTATGGCAACGGCAAGAACAACATCTGGTGGGGCTGGATCACCGAAATCTCCGACCCGGAGCCCACCCTCCTGCAGTTCTTGCAGTACAACTCGGCGCAGCCGCAGTTCAAGCAGTTCGGCGTCAAAGTCGATAAGATCGACACGCTGACTGCCGCCGCAATGCTCGAGTTCGATATTGCGAAGCGCCAGGAGGCCTCGAAGGAAGTCAACCGCGAGCTCCTGAAGAACTACGGAGCGGGAGTCCACTACAGCCTTGTCAGCGTAGGCTCCATCCTTCGCCACAACTACCTCAAGGCCGGCGAGAGCGTACCGTTCATTACCCAGCACCAGGCTGGCACCGAAGCGTACTTCGACCAGAAGGACCCGACCTGGGCGGGCCGCCCGGCCTAATCGCCGCCAATTCCGGGCGGGCCAGCGGCTTCGGCCGTTGGCCCGCTTCGGCAGTTCACACGAGGGGGGACCTGTGAGGAACTACATTCTTCGCCGGATGGTGGTAAACATTCCGGTGATCTGGCTCGTTGCTACCCTGGTCTTCCTGGCCACCAGCGTGTTGCCCGGTGACTTTGTCGCTCAACGGATCGCCGCGCAGGACCCGACCTCTACCGATCCCGCACTCCGCGAACTCCAAATTCAGGCAGTCCGCAAGGATCTCGGCCTCGATAAGCCGGTCCTCCCGCAGTGGTACAATGGCGAATCCGAACCTGGCCGCTATATTCGGTACATGAGCAATTTGCTCAAGGGCGACTTTGGCGTCTCCTATCAAACTCGGCAGCCAGCCTTGCAAGGCATGAAAGACGGCCTCCCGTACTCGCTGCAGTTGGCGTTGATGTCCCTCTTTGTTGGGCTCGTTACGTCGGTGCCAATCGGCATCATCAGCGCCATACGCCAGGATTCACCGATCGATTACGTCCTCCGGATTTTTGCCATCTTGATGCTTGCGATGCCGAGTTTCTGGGTTGGGACCATGCTCCTCCTCTACACAGTGAAAGGTGTGAGCATCTTCGGACTCTTTGAATTCGGATGGACGATCCCGCTCACCGATCCAAAACTCCTCTGGGAGGACCCCGGCTCGAGCATTCGCCTCTTCTTCCTGCCCGCGATGGCCGGGGGGCTCGCTTCCGCGGCGGGCGTCATGCGCCTTCTGCGCTCCCAGATGCTGGAGGTACTCCGCCAGGATTACATCCGGACCGCCTGGGCGAAGGGCATGCGCGAACGGGTTGTCATTACCCGCCACGCCATGAAGAACGCCATGGTTCCGGTCGTAACTGTCCTGGGGCTCACCCTGGCGGGCCTGCTCAGCGGTAACGTCGTCTTCGAAAATCTGTTTGGTATCCCCGGCGTCGGCCGGCGTATCCTCGTCGCCATCCAGGCGCGTGATGTCCCCGTCGTCCAGGCGTTCATACTCGTCATCGCCACATTCATCGTCTTCGTCAATCTCGGGATCGACCTCCTTTACGGTATGCTCGATCCTCGAATCCGATACTCGTAGGAGGGGCTGCAACAATGGCACAAGATCAGGCAGTCCTTGAACGGTCAACCACCGGCAGCGTCCGTAAGAGCCTCAGCGACCGGCCGGCAGCCGTTCGCTACCTTATTCACTTCGGCCGTTTTTTTCGAACGAAGCCGCTTGGCGGAGTCGGTGTCGTTGTCATTGGACTATGTCTCTTCGCCGGGATTTTCGGCACTCAGATCGAACGCTATAACCCCGATGTCATCTTCTCGGAAGTCAACCCATCCTTCGATCCGGTGCTCTATGAGAAGAGCCTCAACGACCCGTTGGTTCGGCTTCAGCACCCTCCGGAGAAGTTCCAGAA
>JANPDX010000418.1:0-3846 GCA_031431695.1 Dehalococcoidia bacterium | reverse complement strand
ATACGGCCGAAGGCGTCCACCGCCGTGCGCACCACGCGCTCGATGCCCTCGACGGAAGTGATCGAGCCTTGCAGGCCAATACAGCCCAGTTCGGCGGCCAACGTTTGGGCGCCGTCGTCGTTCGCCAGGAGCACAAGCCGGTATCCAACGGACTGCAGGTGCCTGGCAATGCCGGCGCCGATGCCCTCACTCGATGCCCAGGCGGCCCGAGTTGTCCCGGCGGCCATCACGATAGCGCTGGGAGCGTCGGTCATCAGGGCACCTAGTTCAAGCTCAAATATGAAAGCGCGAACCTTCAGTGGCCCGCAAGCCCGGTCAAGACCTCAACCGCGGCTCAGGCTTGTGCCCGCTTCTTCACCTCGTCGATGACTCCGAGCAGTACCCGAATATCGACGTGGTCACCGGGCGCGGGGTCTTTGTACATACCCTCGAAGGCCACGCGCCCCTCGGTCATCCGGTCCGGCTGTTCGGCGGTCGCGTAGACAATCCGAAAGAATCGGGTGCCGTGAATGTTGTAGGGCTCGACGGCGGCAAGGATAGCGTCCATGGGAACGATTCTAACCGGAACGGTGCGGCGGGTACGATGTGGGCATATGGATTCAGACCCACGGCTACTTGCGATTCCCGGCGGGACTTTTCGCATGGGAAGAGACGATAGCCGCGCGGACGAGTCACCAGCGCATTTGGTGACTGTGCCGGCGTTCCTCGCGGGCGAATCGCCGGTCACGAATGCGGAATACGCCGCCTTTGTGAGCGCCACGGGCGCCGCCGCACCTCCGTTCCTGGGCGAAGCGCGCTTCGCAGGGGCGGACTTGCCGGTGGTTGGCATCAACTGGTTCGATGCGACGGCGTACTGTGCCTGGCTTAGCGAACGAATCGGGCGCTCGTTGCGGCTTCCGACCGAAGCGGAACGAGAGTTCGCCGCCCTCGGCGGGCTGCCGGGTGGCGATTGGCCATGGTCCGACGATAACGCTGCCTTTGTGGAGTGGATAAACTCCCTCGACGGCCCGCACGCACCCCGGCCCGAATGCGCGAACGGCTATGGCCTGCGCTGCATGGCAGAGAACGTGCATGAGTGGTGCCTCGATTGGTACGACGCGAGCTACCCGTCCAACTCGCCCGCTCTAAACCCCCAGAACGTGGTCGAGAGCAAGCGCCGCGCGAGCAGAGGCGGAAGCTGGCGCCACCGCGAAAAGACCACACGCATCAATGCGCGTTCAAGCCTCGACCCGGCCTTTCGCTACAGCGATTTCGGGTTCCGGGTGTATGGAGGGGCGTGATTGCGTCTTCGTGAGGGACACTCAAACGAACCATGTCTGGCCAGCCTCAAGGCCGCGGCGTGGGTGTCCGGGTAGGGACGTTCTGATTCGTGGTGGGCGTGGGTAATGGTGTGCCGAACTGGTTTGTCCCGCCGGTCTTCTTGATGTTGATCACTACCGTCAGCTTGAGCCCCTTGCCGTCGTCCGTGCTCAATCTCACGGTGTAGACCGTGTTGTCCTTCAGATCCTTCGGCTCGATTATCCCCAGCGGGCCATCCGGCACATTCGCGGTACCGCTACCGATCGTTTTCCATTCGGCCGGGCTGGTGGATTCACCAATTTCGAGCTTCCAGTTCTTCAACTTGGGGACGTTCACTGAGCCGGTCACCTGGAATGTCGTGCTGAGCGTGCGGCCGTTCTGCAGGTTGCCGATTGCGAGGGCCACGGCGCCGGTGCTCTTTTCAGTCGGCGCAATGGGGATGGACTTCTCTTTGGCCAGTTCCTCGGCGGGCTTAGGTTCGAAGGTTGGCAATTTCACGAACTTCTTCTTTTCCTTGAACTGAGCCGGGGTCTGATCGCTGGCGAGGAACCCGTTCCGGGAGTCCACTTCCTTTTCCTCGCACTGGGATTCGTACTTCACGTCCGTCCGTACCCACGCCGTAACGGTCTGGTCGCAATACTTGAAGTCCGGGCCGAGAGTACGGTCGGTCGCCGGCGTCTCGAATGAACGCTGGGCAACGTTCGCCGGGCGGATGCTCTCGAACCCCTGAGCGATGTCCGTCACGCCGGCCGCTTTGAGCGCACTGTGATAGGCGCCCATCCACGATTTCCAGAGCCAAACGGTGGCATCGGCCGAAGCGAATTGACGGTCGTTTACCAGATCGTTGTTAGCGTTGCCCACCCAGACGGCGGTAGCGGCGTGGCGGGAGTAGCCCGTCATCCACGTTTCGAGGGTATCACTGGCCCGCAGTGGGCCCTGTTGCGTTCCTGTCTTCACGCCGGAGGGGATCTTCACGCCCTCAGAATAGAAGTCCAGGCTGCGGTCCGTGTTCGAACTGCCGCAGCCCCAGATGATGAAGCGCGCCGTGCAGTCCGACATGATCGAGTGCAGCAGCCAGACCGAGCCGGCGTCGATCATCTGTTTGGACTGCGGCTCCGGCTCTGTGTAGATCACCTTGCCGTTCTTGTCACGGACTTCGAGGACGACAATGGGGTCGAGTTCGCGAGTGCCCACGACGCGGATGTTGCCGCGCTGGAATTCGATGCCCTGCTTTATCGCGAGGTCGTAGTCGGCGCCGACATCGGTTGACGTGCCCTTGAGGGTCTTAATCTCGACGTATTCAGCGAGCGAAGGTGTCCCAATCATCTTTCCCATATTCGCGATGGTTGCGTCCATGTACGCCATGTCGATAGCGCGAATGTTCGCCCCGCCGGTCGCGATCGAAGCGCCGTAATCGACTGCCTTGTGGTTGTTGAACGTCGGATCGAAATTCTGTGAGAGGGTGGTAATTCCCAGCTTCTTGGCGGTTGCGATGACGTTGTCGACCCCGCCGTCGGCAGCGGCGCGGAACGCACCGACATTCTGTGAACCACCAAGGGCGGCGCGGGCGGAGATGAGGCCCTCGGTTGGACCGTTCTGGCGGGGGTTGGTTATTTCCGTACCCTGGACAGTCAACGGGCTGGTATCCCAGAAGACGCTCATCGGAGCCTTGTCCTGGGTATCGAAGTAGTTCAAATAGACCGCGGGCTTGAACGAGGATCCGGGCTGGTTGATTTCGCTCAGCTGATCCCTGTCGCCGGCCACACGCTTGTCGGAACGGTATGTGGGGTCGATGTTCGGCGAGTAGACGATGATCTGACCGGTGGCGGGCTCGATCGTGACGATTGCCGCGTTGTGGCATTCGCATTCGTTTGCGAGGCCAGCGGTGATCCATTCGTTGGACAACTGGCGAGCCTTCTCGGTCAGCGCGTAGTCGAGCGTTGTGGTGACTTTATAGCCAGCCGAATGGACCCAGGTCGTGCAGTCATCGACTTCCTTCGGCTTCGGCAGAAGACCCGCTTTGCACATTCTGACGAGCCGCGGCTCTGCCTGGTTATCGACCCACGCCTCGGCCTTGAGCGGGTTGGAGGCGGCATAGACGTGGATTTCTTCCAGCTTTGCGGCGGCAATGTCTTCCGCGGTCGCGCGGCCGTGGACGACCATCAGGTCCAGCACAGCTTCCTGGCGAACCTTTGCTTCGCCCGCGAGCGTCGTGCGGCCAAGCTCATCGAGCACGCATGTCTCGTCGTCGTTCTTGATGCAGTTGTAGCGCGGGTGGAACTTGGTTGGGAACTGGGGGACTCCGGCGAGCAGCGCGGCTTCGCCCAGGGTCAGGTCTTTCGCACTCTTGTGGAAGTAACCATCGGAAGCGGCCTGGATGCCAACGTAACGGTCGGCGTAGGAGATCTGGTTGAGATACCAGGTCAGGATCTCTTCCTTCGTGTAGTCATTCGTCAGTTCCACGGCGTATACGATCTCGCGGAGTTTGCGGTCGAGCGTCCGTTCGGCGGTTACGCACCGCGTCGGGTCATCCGTTACGTTGATGCT
>JANPDX010000417.1:0-2193 GCA_031431695.1 Dehalococcoidia bacterium | reverse complement strand
AGCTGCATCACCTGCGGCAGGAATCTCCGCGCAGCCGTTCCTACAAGTTGGGGGGCACGTCGCCCAACGAGAGCGATAAACCGGGTATCCCGATGAGTCTGCTCGGCAATGTCCGCCTCTTCGCCATTATCGGCGTGCTTGTCATTTTCTCGTTTGTTGTTGTCGCCGTTCTGAGCAATCGCACGTCGAACTCGAACGCGGCCACCGACCTGCCAACGCCCACCCCCACGAGTTCAGCCACTGTCGATCCCGCGGCGACTGTTAGCCCCAGCGCCACCGCCGCTCCCAAGCAGTTCACCGCCGCCGAGGCGGTCGTCGATGCGACAAAGCAATACACGGCGACGATAAAGACATCGAAGGGCGACATCGTCCTCAAGCTCTTCGCCGACAAGGCTCCGAACACCGTGAACAGCTTCGTCTTCCTCGCCCAGAAGGGCTACTTCGATGGCATCGCCTTCCATCGCGTGGTCAAAAACTTCGTTGTTCAGGGCGGCGACCCTACCGGCACCGGTAGCGGCGGCCCGGGCTACTCCACAAAGGACGAGCCGAACCAGGAACTCAACAAGGCCGGCACCCTGTCCATGGCCAAGGTTGGTGGTGCGAGCGAATTCGGGAGTCAGTTCTTCATCAACGTGAAGGACAACCCGTCGCTCGATTACACCAACCCGAGTGCCAACAAGTTCTACCCGTTCGCCGAAGTTACCTCCGGCATGGACATCGTTAACGCCATCGCGAACTCCCCAGTCGGTACCGGCGACAAACCGAACCCGCCCATCACAATCACCTCGGTGACCATCGAAGCGAAATAGACGACGCCCTGACGGGCTACGTTCCGTCGACTATTCGGACGAGCGCAGCCACACACTATTCACGAGGCCCCCAAGGTCTTGGGCCGCACGGTCACCTGTTATGCCGGCGGCAACTGTCCGCACGTATCGCCCGGTAGCCCCTGATCGTAGAACGACAAATGTCACTTGCGAATGATCCCCGTCTGAAGCGACGAGGGTGAACTCACGAGGCTTGCGTGGATCTCCCTCGGTCTCTTCGGCCCCCTCGCGAACGACGAGTCGTTCGCCGGGCAGCGACCCGATCAAAGATCTCGTCAGCGTGCCATCGGGCTTCAAGGCGGTGACGAAAGCCTGGGCTTCGTCACCGTCGACGAACTCCAGCACCTGGCACACCACGTTCACCGGCGGATCGAAGGGTGGCCTCGGCAACACCTGGTTGAACAGAACGAACTTCCCGCGCAGCATCCCCGCTTCGCGGAACTCGCGTTCTCGGTCCCGCGGGCCGGGCCCAAGGTCGGCAAGGTCGCCCGGCGAAAAACTGCCGTCGGTCAGCAGCTGGTATCCATCGCCAAGGTCCTCCTGTGTACATAAGAAGGGGTCGAGTGCCGCGCCCTTCGTATGGCCACTCGAACATGCGGCAATTAACGCACCCGCTGCTATCAGGAAGGTGAGCGGCAAATGGCGAGCGCGAGTCGGAACTCCCCCTCGCCCCGTCCTTCCGCGGAAGGAGGAGGGGGGGCGGGGGGGTGAGGGGGGCCTAATCGTCACGTTCCGGAACGGTCTCGGGGCCAATCATCCCGTGCTTCGATTGGTATCGCTCCACTAGCACGATGAGGCCGAAGAACGGGATAAACATCAAGGCGGCCCCTGCGCCCATCAGCCACTCGGGGATGATGAAGAGGAGTATCGCCACCGCCGAAAAGAACGCCATCCCGATGATCGACAGGATGCGCCCGGCCAGGACCCATGGGGTTACGGGGCTGTTCACGTCGCCCATCTTCGCCTGAGCCAACTAGCCGGTCTACCCGCTCCTCGGCGAACCTGAAACGTACTGACTTTCGCCGTATAGTGAGCCTGATCTACTCCCCTGGAGGTGCCCAATGGCGCGACCGGTGTTGCGAACGGCACTTTGTGAAATGTTAGGCATTGAATACCCGGTCATCCTGGCCGGGATGGGCCCCGTGGCGGGCGGCCTAACAGGCCCCGTCGCCACGTCCGAACTGGTGGCAGCGGTATCGAACGCCGGCGGCCTTGGCGTCCTTGGCGGCGCCGGATTCGGCGCGGAACGCCTCCGCGAAGAAATCAACCGGGTCCGCTCAATGACCGACAGGCCCTTCGGCGTTGACCTTCTGTTGCCATCCAACTACATGGGCGGTGCCGCCAGCGGCGAAATGCCCCCCGACCC
>JANPDX010000416.1:0-4016 GCA_031431695.1 Dehalococcoidia bacterium | reverse complement strand
GATGGTGATGCCGCGGGCGCGCTCTTCCGGCGCGTTGTCGATCGAATCGAACGCCCGGAACTCCGAGCCGCCCTTCATCGCCAACACCTTCGTGATCGCTGCCGTCAACGTCGTCTTCCCATGGTCAACGTGACCAATCGTGCCGACGTTTACGTGCGGCTTCGTCCTCTCAAATTTCGCCTTCGCCATTGAATGGATCCTTTCCTCTGGTGGGCCTTCGAAAAGTTTTGGTTACGAACCCGACTGCTTGGTAAGAGCAGCGGCCACGTTTTTCGGTACTTCTTCGTAGTGGTCGAATTCCATGCTGTAGCTGGCTCGACCCTGGCTGAGTGAGCGGAGGTCCGTGGAATACCCAAAGGTCTCCGCGAGCGGCACCATCGAGTTCACGATCTGCGTTTTGCCCATGGATTCAGAGCCCATGATGATGCCGCGCCGCGAGTTGATGTCGCCGACCACTGACCCGAAGTAATCCTCAGGGCAGCGGACTTCCACTTTCATGATTGGTTCGAGGATGACGATGCCGGCCTTGCGAGCCGCTTCTTTCACCCCGATTGAACCGGCGTTTTTGAACGCCATTTCGGATGAGTCGACAGCGTGGTAGCTGCCATCCAGGAGGCTGACTTTCACATCCAGCACCGGGTAACCGGCGAGGATGCCGCCCTGGAGCGCTTCCTTGGCACCCTGGCCAACGGCCGGGATGTATTCCTTGGGGATAGAGCCGCCCACGATCTTGTTTTCGAAGACGTAGCCCATGCCACGCTCAAGCGGCTCGACTTCCAGTTCGACAACGCCGTACTGGCCGCGGCCACCGCTCTGGCGGACGAACCGGCCTTCGGCGCGTGCCTTGTGGGTGATCGCTTCGCGATAGCTCACCTGCGGGCGCCCGACGTTGGCTTCGACTTTGTGTTCGCGCCTCATTCGGTCGACGATGACTTCGAGGTGAAGTTCGCCCATACCCGAAATCAAGGTCTGGCCGGCCTCTTCGTCGAAGGTCCAGTGGAAAGTCGGGTCTTCTTCGGACATCTTGCCGAGGGAGACGCCAAGCTTGTCCTGGTCTTCCTTGCTCTTCGGTTCCAGGGCGACGCGGATAACCGGCTCCGGGAACGTGATGTTCTCAAGGATGACCGGATGTTCATGCGAGCAAATGGTGTCGCCCGTGAAGGTCTGCTTGAGGCCAACGACGGCAGCGATGCCACCGGCGCCAACTTCACCGATTTCTTCTCGCTGGTTCGCGTGCATCAGGAGGAGGCGGCCAATGCGCTCGCGTTCGTCCTTGGTGGAGTTGTAGATGTTTTCCCCGGCCTTCATGACTCCGCTGTAGACGCGGACGTAGGCGAGACGACCGACGTACGGGTCGGTGACGATCTTGAATGCGATGGCGCTTAGCGGATCGCTATCGGAAGCCTTGCGATGAACGTCGCCGCCACGCTTCGGATCCAGGCCCGTGACTGGAGGGATGTCGAGGGGGCTTGGAAGGTAATCCACGACCGCATCGAGCATGAGCTGGACGCCCTTGTTTTTGAGGGCCGAGCCGCAAAGCACGGGAACTACGAGGTTGGCCAGGGTCGCACGGCGAATGGCCTGCTTGAACTCATGGACTCCAATTTCATGACCTTCGAGGTAGCTGATAGCGATCTGGTCATCCACGTTACCGATGCCCTCAACCAGCTTCTCCTTGGCTTCCTTGGCGGCGGCCAGCAGGTTCTCGGGGATTTCGCGGCGTTCGGGCTTGCTGCCCTTGTCGCCGCCAAACCACCACCAGCACATTTCCACGAGGTCGATGCAGCCATCGAATTCTGATTCGGTGCCGACGGGGATCTGGATGGGGATGGGGTTGCCGCCGAGGCGGTCGATCATCATCTCTACCGTGCGCCAGAAGTCCGCGCCGGTACGGTCCATTTTGTTAACGAAGGCGATGCGAGGTACGCCGTAGCGGTCGGCCTGGCGCCAGACGGTTTCGGTCTGGGGCTCGACGCCGGCGACGGAATCGAAGACGACCACGCCGCCATCGAGGACGCGGAGACTGCGTTCGACTTCGGCCGTGAAATCGACATGGCCCGGCGTGTCGATCAGATTGAAGTGGTGGTCATTCCACTCGCACGAGGTAGCGGCAGCGGTGATCGTGATGCCGCGCTCACGTTCCTGTTCCATCCAGTCCATCGTGGCGGCGCCTTCGTGGACTTCGCCGATCTTGTAAGTTCGGCCGGTGTAGAACAGAACGCGTTCGGACACGGTAGTCTTACCCGCATCAATGTGGGCAATAATTCCGATGTTCCGGATACGCTCGATTTCAGTACTGCGCGGCATGAAACTCCTGTTGCTTTCGCTTTACCAGCGGTAATGGACGAAGGCGCGGTTCGCCTCGGCCATTCGGTGGGTGTCGTCTTTGCGCTTAATTGCGGCGCCGGTGTTGTTGGCTGCATCGAGCAGTTCTGAAGCGAGCTTCTCGCTCATGGAGCGGCCGTTCCGGCTCCTCGCGGAGGTGAGGAGCCAGCGCATGGAGAGCGCGAGCCGCCTATCGGTGCGGATTTCAACCGGAACCTGGTAAGTGGCGCCGCCGACGCGCCGGGGCTTCACTTCGAGAACCGGGGTGGTGTTTCGGACGGCCTGCTGGAACACATCGAGGGGGTCTCGCCCGGTCTGTGACTGGATGCGGTCGAACGCGCCATAAACCACGCGCTCGGAAGTGCTCTTTTTGCCGCGGGTCATCACTTTGTTGATGAGGACCTGCACATTTGGCGAGTTGAATCGCGCATCGGGCGGCGTTGGGCGGCGTTCGGGTCGGTTGCGTCGGGCCATATGTCGAGACTCCTGCCTACTTCTTGCGGCCGGCCGCTTGGGCGTTTTTGCGGGTCCCGTACTTGCTACGGCCCTGTTTGCGGTTGGCTACGCCGGTCGCGTCAAGCGCGCCTCTGACGATGTGGTAGCGGACTCCGGGAAGGTCCTTGACTCGGCCGCCACGGACGAGCACCACGGAGTGCTCCTGCAGGCTGTGCCCTTCACCGGGGATGTAGGCGGTCACTTCGATGCCGTTGCTGAGACGGACGCGAGCGACCTTCCGGAGTGCCGAGTTCGGCTTCTTCGGGGTCTGGGTTCGAACCTGGGTACACACGCCGCGCTTTTGCGGCGAACCTGACTTGCCATCGACCTTGCGGAGACGGTTCAGGTGCGAGTTGAAGCTGAAGAGTAGCGCGGGCGCGCCGGACTTCTTTTGCTTCGGCGTGCGGCCCTTTCGGACAAGCTGGTTGATGGTCGGCATCGCTGCTCCCCTGCACAGGGCTGTATTCGGTGCGGCCTGAAAACAGGACGCGGGATTCGGCCGGTTGGGGCCTTCTGGTTCTGGGCACGAAAACAGGCCGGAAAGCCTGTTCGTGAACAGCGCCCCGGAACTCTAATGGTCCCCGGGCCGTCTTCAAGCACTTCAGCTTTGCGACCTGCGCAAACTCGTAGAGTCCGCCAGTCAATAAGCGCCGAATGAGAAGAGTACCACAGGAGCATGTGGTGTCAACTTTGGCGGGGGTGCGATTGAATCCGGCAACCTCCATAAGATAGGCGTCATGGATTCGCTATCGAACGACGACGCTCGCCGGATTGTACTAAGCGCCCAGGGTTTCGCGGCGCCACGGCCACCCAGGCCGGGGCCAGTTGAGATGCGGGCGCTGGTGGAACGCCTCCGCCTCATCCAGATAGATTCGGTGAACGTGCTCGTGCGGGCGCACTACATGCCGTTTTTCTCGCGGCTCGGCCCGTACCGCCGGGAGATGCTCGATGAGATGGCCTACCGCGACCAGCACGTCTTCGAACAATGGGCGCACGAAGCGTGCTTCGTCCCCATGTCTGATTACCCACTGATCCGGCACCAGATGGACCACGGCCGCCGCTGGAGCGCTCGCGATGTGGCCCCGGAACGTCTCGAATACTTCGACACCATCCTTGAGCAGGTTCGAGAGCGTGGGCCGTTGATTACCGGGGAGATGGAGAGTGCGGGAAAGCGCCAGGGATGGTGGGGGTGGAGC
>JANPDX010000415.1:0-4181 GCA_031431695.1 Dehalococcoidia bacterium | reverse complement strand
CGTGCCGGTCTCCCCCTCTCCCAGCGCAGTCGGGAGAGGAGAATCCCTACCCGGGGGGATGAGGCCGTCCGTTCCCGCACCGAGCCCTGGCGCTGGTCGAATCGCCTCGACTGAGGCCATCCCGGCGAACGGACTCTTCGGCAACGCCAGCGGCCCGAATTCCGGGTGCTCCGTCTCCACGAACTCGCCGATGGCTGCCAGGTGCTCACTCTGGCGCATGTCCTCGAACGACATCAGCGGCAGCCCCATCAGCCCCCGCTCGCGGCCAATCACCAGGAAGTCATCCCGGTCGTACAGCAAGCCCAGTGCTTCGACGACGTCAGCGGCCTCGCCCAGCCGGAATGAGGCCAGCTTCGCCCGGGTAGCTCCCCGCCAATCCTCGGCGCTCGCCCGCACCGCGATGCCGTGTTCGAGCGCCCACTCACGCAGCAACGGCCATTTGTCCGGCCGCGAACGAATCACCGCCCAGCGGTCATCGCGGCACCGCACCACCGGGAACTCGTAGGCCGTGTTCCGCGGCGGCGAAACACCGTGCCAGCGCCAGTAACTCGGGCTGCTCGTCTGTAAGGTGCAGAACGCCACGCACTCCTGCACCGAAATGTCGAGATGTGCGCCCGGCGCGCCACGCAGCGCCGCGATCATCCCCGTGCATGCAGCCAGCGATGCAAGTTTGTGGCAAACGTCTCCAGCGGCGTGGATTGGCGGGCGCTCCGGCTCGCCCGAAACACACGAAAGTCCGCCGGCCGCGGACGCGATCAGGTCGTTCCCATGGCGCCCCACCCAGGGGCCGCTCATCCCAAACGGTGTGATGGAAGCGCGGATCAGTCCAGGGTTCGCAGCGGCGACGTCCGCATCGCTGACTCCGGCCTCGGCCAGCCACCCCGCCCGACCCGCATCGACCAGCCCGTTCGAGCCTCCGAGCAGTTCGAGAAATGCTTCGCGGCCGCTCGCGGTCCCGATTTCGAGAACCACGGACCGTTTGCCCGCGTTGTACGCGAGATGGTTGTATCCGCGTCCTGGGCCGGGCAGGTCGTCCAGGAACGGCGCCAACCCGCGGACCCGATCCGTGCCAGATTCAACCCGTACAACGTCGGCCCCGAGATCCGCCAGCATTCGCCCGGCGAACACGCCGGACTCGTCGCCAATCTCAATGATTCGATACCCGCTAAGTGGCGCCATTCCCGAACTCTACCGGGCCACCCCGAGAACTACACTCCAAGGAACTCTCGAATCGCCGTGCGGAACGCCAGCGGGTTATCCGATGGGATCATATGCGTAGCCCCAGGTATCTCGACGAGGCGACCCTTCGGAAACGCCGCTGCGGTCGCGTCGGCAGCTTCCCGCGAGAGGATGTCGCTCAACTCGCCCCGCAGGATGAGCACCTGGGCCGAGACATCCTTCGTGCGCGCTTCCATATCTGCCTGGGTCTGTTGCCCGTACTGTATCGCCGCTGGGTCTCGTGCGATGAGCTTTTCGCGAAGCGAGGGGTCAAACCGATAGGCTACGCGCCCGTCCGGAAGCGTCTTGAAGTTGTACATGATCGACGTTCGAGCACGCTCAATATCCAGGGCGGGCGCCATCGCCTGGTAGTGTGCCATCAGTTCGTCCTCATTCGCGAACGTGTCCTTCGCCAGCGCCCGTGTGACCGAGGTGTCCTGCTCCGGTAGGGGCTTACCGACGAGGGCGCGAATCCCCACATCGACCACCACCAGTGCATCGAGGCGTTCCGGATGAAACGCGGTGAAGCGCATGCTCACGGCCCCACCCATGGAGTGTCCGATGAGCGTGAACTTCTCCAGCCCGATCTCATCGGCGAACCCGAGCAAATCGTTGGGCATCGCGTCCGGCCCGTAGTCGTCGGCCCAGTCGCTTTCGCCGTGTCCGCGCTGGTCGAGGCAGTAGACGTGGAAGTCGTCTCTCATCCGCACCGCGAACCCATCCCAATAGCGAGACTGCTGCGAAAAACCGTGAAGGATGACAAGCGGCGGCTTGCCCTCGCTTCCCCAGTCCACGTAGTGCAGGTTGATGCCGTTCACGAGAACGGTCTTGCCGAGCGGTTCGATGCGCGGTTTTGTCATCTGGCGAGTCTACCTCAGACGCTTTGCGCTTTCCCGGAGACATAGCTGTTGTGAGCAGCGTCGATCACGCGCATGTAGCGGACGCCATCGGTGAATCTCGTCAGCTTTACCGGCGCGCCATCCCGGACCGAAGCGACGAAGTCCTCTTCTACTTTCCAACCGCGGTCCGTCCCGTGGTCCGCCTGAATTGGCGTGGCTTCGCTGCCGTGTGGCTGAAGCACGGCCGTGTCGCCCATCTTCCAGCGCAGCGTTGCCTTCGAACCGAACAATGTCACCCCGTTGCTGTCCGCGCCGGCCGTCACCGAGCTGAAGTGGTGGGTGATGCGCGCGCCCCGGGCGAGGTGTCCGGTCACGATGTAGGTATCCGGGACGGTCACGGGCATCTGCTTGCCGGTCTCGGCATCCGTACGCTCAGCGATGGCGATATCGCCCGACGCGAGCACTTCGCGGTGGTCGCCGAGCCAGCGATGCATGACCTCCACAAAAATCCCGAACATCATCACGTTCTTGCCGGAATAATCGGCCCGTTGGCGCCAGTGCATCGGTGCGGCCCGGTCGAGCGAGGAGCCATTGAGCACATTCACGGTCACTTCGTGGATATCGCCGAGAGCTCCTTCATTGATGAGCCGCGTGATGGTCGGCCCGAGTTTGAAGTCGAACGGCGCGGGTACCAACTGCGCCACGAGGCCGGGGTGCCGCTCGCTGGCCGCGAGCATGTCCTCGGCCTCCGTCAGGTCCCGCGCCATACGAGCTTCGCAAAGCACGTGCTTTCCCGCTTCGAGGGCCATGATTGTGTAGTCGCGGTGCTTGTACGGCCAAGTGCCGATGCACACCGCGTCGACGTCCGGTGAAGCGCACAGGGCTTCTGCCGAATCGAAGGTTTGTGGTATGCCGAACTCGTTGGCGATACGCTGCGAGCTCTCGCGGCTGCGGTTCGCCACACCCACAACCTCCACATCAGCGTGCCGGCGGAAGCCGGGAATGTGCTGGCTGGCGGTATTGGCGCCCGCGCCGATCAATCCGATTCGTAGTGGCATGGAAGTCTCCAGGGTTGGTGGTGCGCGATTGAACCATGGAGCGGGCCGTCGCGGCAAAGCCTACCGGTCGAATTCCGTTCCGAAGTTGGAAAGGTGTTCCAGGTTGTTGACCATCTGCTCGGCGGATTTGGCGTCTGCGACCGCGATGATGCGCCGAAGTTGTTCACCGACGCTCCAGCGTTGGTCGTTGCAGACAATGATGCCTGCGTGGCCGCGATCAGACTGGAGCCATTCCCGATGTAGGCTTGCGTAGTCTCCGACGTTGGCGCTGTAGATGACTCGTCCGCGCACTGCCGCGAATGCAAGATTCTCGTCGTCGGGCTTTCCCGTCATACCGGCCTCGGCACAGGTCAGCACGTCGAAACTCCGATGTCTAAGCGCGCGAGTTAACGGCGTGTGAAGCCGATCCTCATCGATGTAAATCGAAAACCTCAACTACCAAGCCGTCGCAGGCGGTCTTCCTCTGCCAGCCGGAAGCTCTCCCGTTGGTCCTCGTCGATTTGGCGCTCGATCGCGTCTCTATTCGCGAAGTAGAAGGCAAGCGCGGCAAAGACGTATTTCGGTTCGATGTGGGGAAGCTCAGTCGCGATTTGTTCAGCACTGAGGCCTTGGTTGTAAAGAATGGAAATGCGCTGCACCGAAGTGCCTGTCCCAACTACGCACGGGCGTCCGCCTCGAATGCCCGGCATCGACGTAATCAGCGTTCCAATATCAACCATTGCTGGCGCGGTCATGACCCCAGTTTAGCACGCTCCCTCAAGCCTCCGGCGCCGCCATCACCACCACCATCTCCTCCGCGCCATGTATCCCCCGCACGATGATCTTCTCCACATCCGCCGTCCGGCTCGCCCCCGTGAGGATGAGCGCGTCACCATCCCCGAGGTACGGCGCCAGGCCGTGCGGGAATGGGACCACCGTAGCGGGGTCGACCCGGACGACGACGCGGGTGGCGGCCAGGATCGGCCGCCGCGAGGCAGACTCGCCCGTCAGCAAAACGCTGCCCGTCGAGGCAATTGCGGCCGTCGCCTCCAGCACCCGGTCGCCCTCGCGCGGCTCATAGCTCGAT
>JANPDX010000414.1:0-1825 GCA_031431695.1 Dehalococcoidia bacterium | reverse complement strand
ACCGAACAATGTCACCCCGTTGCTGTCCGCGCCGGCCGTCACCGAGCTGAAGTGGTGGGTGATGCGCGCGCCCCGGGCGAGGTGTCCGGTCACGATGTATGTATCCGGGACGGTCACGGCCATCAGTTTCCCGGTCTCCGCATCCGTGCGCTCCGTGACGACGATATCGCCCGCAGCGAGCACTTCGCGATGGTCGCCGAGCCAGCGGTGCATGACCTCGACAAAGATCCCGAACATCAGCACGTTCTTGCCGGAATAGTCGGCCCGTTGGCGCCAGTGCATCGGCGCGGCCCGGTCGAGTGAAGATCCATTGAGCACGGTCACGGTCACTTCGTGGATATCGCCGAGAGATCCTTCATTGATCAGTCGCGTGATGGTCGGCCCGAGCTTGAAGTCGAACGGCGCCGGTACCAACTGCGCGACGAGTCCGGGGTGCCGCTCGCTGGCCGCGAGCATGTCCTCGGCCTCCCCAAGGTCGCGCGCCATGCGAGCTTCGCAAAGCACGTGCTTTCCCGCTTCGAGGGCCATGATTGTGTAGTCGCGGTGCTTGTACGGCCATGTGCCAATGCACACCGCGTCGATGTCCGGCGATGAGCACAGGGCTTCCGGCGAATCGAAGGTTTGTGGTATGCCAAACTGGTTGGCGATACGCTGCGAACTCTCGCGGCTGCGGTTCGCCACACCCAAAACCTCCACATCAGCGTTCCGGCGGAAGCCGGGAATGTGCTGGCTGGCGGTATTGGCGCCCGCGCCGATCAATCCGATTCGCAGTGGCATGGAAGTCTCCAAGTTTGGTGGTGGGGAGAAGGCTAGCGGTAGTCGCCCAGGTATTCCAGACGGTTGGCGAATGAGCCGCCGCCCACGATGGCACAGCGCCGCACTACTTGGCGTGCAAGCTCACCCACCGATAGTAGGGAATTGGTGCCCAGGATGATCCCACCGTGTGTCCGATCGGCGGCCAACCATTCCCAATGCAGCCGCGAGAAGTCACCGGTATCGAACGTGACGATGGTCCACCGTTCCAAGGCCGCGAACGCCAGTTGGTCTTCATCAGGTAGTCCAAGTCGCCCGACGCTTTCTATCGTGGCGATGTCATGTCCGGCGGCGAGCAGCGCAAGGCGAAATGCATGCGCCATCACGTTCTCATCGAGGAGAAACCTGTGGGGCAAATCTAGCCGGCCTTGACCGTCTTCGCTTCTTTGGAGCGCCGCTCCGCGTGTTCCTGGTAGAGGCGCTCCGCTTCCTTGTCCCGAGCTGCCATGAAGTCATCACACCATTGCTGATTCGCGTAATAGAAGGCTAATGCCGCGTAGAAATGGCTCAGCGGGATGTGGTCGAACTCCGCCTGCATCTGTTCGGGCGTCATCCCCATGTGCAGGAGATCCACCACTCGGTACACATACATGCCGGTACCAGCGAGGCACGGGCGTTCGTAACGGGCCTCCGGAAAATGAATCAGCGTTCCAATATCTACCAGTGCGGGCGCGGTCATGAACGCAGTTTACCACGCCCCACCTACACCTTCGGCGCCGCCAGCACTACCACCATTTCCTCCGCGCCGTGTATTCCCCGCACGATGATCTTCTCCACATCCGCCGTCCGGCTCGCCCCCGTGAGGATGAGTGCGTCGCCGTCCCCGAGGTACGGCGCCAGACCGTGCGGGAACGGGACCACCGTAACGGGATCGACCCGGACGACGACGCGGGTGGCGGCCAGGATCGGCCGCCGCGAGGCAGACTCGCCCGTCAGCAAAACGCTGCCCGTCGAGGCAATTGCGGCCGTCGCCTCCAGCACCCGGTCGCCCTCGCGCGGCTCATAGCTCGAT
>JANPDX010000413.1:0-10384 GCA_031431695.1 Dehalococcoidia bacterium | reverse complement strand
TCGACGAACGGAATCCCACCTGGCGGATGACTCACATCCCGCTCGATGTCATCCCAATGCTCCGCGAACGCGGCGTCAGCGACGCCAACATCCACCAGATGACCGTGCTCAACCCCAGAGCAGTCTTCGGTGGGTAGCCGCGCCTCTCCGTGGGCGCACTCTGCACGTCACTTTGAATTCATGGGGGCGTCATCGCCAGCTACGAACACCAACACAGGAGATCCAGATGCCTGATTTCGAATATACCGTCGAAGGTTCCATCGGGCTGATGCGCCTGAATCGCCCGGAGAAGATGAACGCCATCACCTATGAAATGCTGAACGAAATCGAATCAGCCATTCGAAGTGCCGGCACCGACGACCGGGTCCGCGCCGTCGTCCTCACGGGCACCGGCCGCGCCTTCAGCGCCGGGACGGACCTGCAACAGCTCTCCAGTACGCCCCCAACCACGGGCCGCGCCGAGAGCTATGCCAGCAACTACGATGAAACACGCCCGGCGCCATGGACCTTCGCTTCCATCAACAAACCGACAATCGCGGCCGTCAACGGCGCCGCGGTCGGTGTCGGCGTCGAATTCACGTCGCAGTGCGACTTCCGGATTGCCGCCGAATCGGCACGCTTTGGCTGGGTGTTCGTCCACCGAGGGCTCGTCCCGGATACGGCAGCCGGGACCTGGCTGCTATCGCGCATCGTGGGCCTCCAGAATGCTGCCTACCTGCTCTACTCCGGCGAAATCATCAACGCCGCTCGCGCCAAAGAACTTGGCTACGTCCACGAGATCGTGCCGGACGCCGAACTCCTCGATCACTCCATGGCCTTCGCGCACTCGGTTTCGAAGGGCTCTCCGCTCGCCACCGGCGAGGTGAAACGGCTGCTCTACCGCAGCCTCACCCGCGACCCCATGGATCACCTGAAGGACCACACCACTACCATCAACCGCATGTTCGCCAGCGAAGACTTCAAGGAGGGCGTCCGCGCGTTCATGGAAAAGCGTGACCCGCATTGGACCGGCCGGTAGGAGTCGCACCCGGTAAGACGCTGTTACGGGATGGCGCCCACAGCGCTCCCGGATGTCGCGGCCCCCTGAACTGACACCCGTTCCGCCAACCGCACGCCCCGCCGCAACTGATCGTCCACTCCCACGGCAAAACCTTGAGGTTCCGCAGCCCACCACGGCGTGCCGGGAGAGCGTTCGAGTCAGTGAAATCCCTTAGTCGTTCACCGTCCGTCCACCTTCTGTATCCGGCCTCGTCACGCCGTTCACCGTTTTGTCCCCAAGCGTTTCCCTTTCACCACCCTTTCGTCCCTTCCTGCAACGCGATAAACACGCTGACACCACTGCCACAAGAGTGGCGAGGCCGAAAACGGCCACTGGAAAGGAAAGTCAACAATGTCTTCGATCGTTACCAACGTCAGTGCCCTCAACGGCAACCGCAACCTCAACGTCACTAATTTGAAGATGGGAAAAGTCCTGGAGAAGCTCTCCAGCGGCTATCGCATCAACCGCGCCGCTGACGACGCCGCCGGCCTCGGAATTTCCGAGAAGATGCGCGCCCAGATCCGTGGCAACGGCCAGGCCATCCGCAACTCGCAGGACGGCATCTCAATGATTCAGACCGCTGAAGGCGCCATGGACGAAGTCCACGGGATCCTCCAGCGTATGCGCGAACTGGGCGTCCAGGCGGCCAACGATACGTACGATGTCGCCGCCCGTACCTCCATCGGTACAGAACTTGTCCAGCTCCGCTCGGAAATCGACCGGATCGCGAACGCCACCCAGTTCAACGGCCAGAGCCTGCTCACTGGCTCCCTGACGGGTACCCTCGGCGGCTTAAGCGCCAGCGAACTCGTCATCAACGACGCGGTCGGCGCGGCAGTCGCCACCAACATCGAAGTAGCGGGCGCCAAGGCCGGCAACTACACCTTCACCAGCGCCGGCGCCGGCCTCCTGACCCTGACCTCGGCCACCGGCCAGGCGCAGCAATTGAACGTCGGCGCAATCGCCGCCCTCGGCACTCAGGTGCTCGACTTCAACCAGGTCGGCGTCAAGATCACTTTGAACTCCACCGCTGGTGAAACCGCGGCCAACCTGATCGCCTCCTTCACCAACGCCGTCAACGACGTCGTCACTGTCACCGGCTCCGGTGCTGCGAAGCTCCAGGTCGGCGCCAACACCACCGCCTATGACACGATGAACATCTCGTTCAACGACGTTCGCGCCACCCAGGCACTCGGCCTCAACCTGCTCAGCGCCGGCGCCGTCGACTGGACGTCCTCGGCCACGATCGTCGCTTCGAACACGGCGGCCCAGGCGTTCATCAACCAGCTTGATGCCTCCATCACCACGCTCAACACCCGCCGCTCCGACCTTGGTGCGGCCCAGAACCGGCTCGAGCACACCGTCAACAGCCTCGGCGTTTCCGTCGAGAACCTGACCGCCAGCGAAAGCCGAATCCGCGACGCGGACGTTGCTTCGCTTTCCAGCGAGATGGCCAGCAACCAGATCCTGCAGCAGGCCGGTACCGCCGTCCTCGCCCAGGCCAACCAGTCCTCGCAGGGCGTCCTCAGCCTCCTCCGTGGCTAATAGTTCGAGGTAGTCCTTTCCTTTCGAGGCCCGGCAGAAATGCCGGGCCTCCCCACTTTCCGGGCCAGGGCGAGTTGTCATCAACCCCTTAAGTATCAGGCCCACCCGCCCGAATATCAGGTAAGTCCCCGAAAGGAATCGGCCATGTCCGAACTTAGACTGGCTGCAATTGACTCCGTCAGACTCTCACCGGCGATGGGATCTCGTGACGGTCGCCGTGGACATGACGGCTACGCAACGCCGCGCCGTAAACAATCCGCGCGCGAGCGCCTCGTTGCCGTACTTGCCCCCGGGAGGTCATCGGAGACCTGCGAAGTGGACTACGCCGTGGACGCAACTGGGATGATGGTCGCTGTCCTTGTCCGCGACGCTTTGACCGGCGAGGTCATCGCACGCGTGGAAGCTGAGGATCTCTGGCAGCTCGGGACTGATGAGGCTGCCGGCGGACTCCTCCTTGAGCGAAGGGGATAGCGAATGTCTGATCCGGTCCGCCTTGGTGGCTTCTATTCGACGTTCGATACCGAGTCCGTCATCACCCAACTGACGAACCTCCGTCTGGCCGCGGTGAGACAACTCGAAATCAAGAGCGCAAAGGCTTCCGGCAAGAAGTCGGGCATTGCCTCGGTACAAACTGCCGTTACGTCCCTCCTCGCAAAGCTCAGTGCACTCTCTACCGCTAGCTCCGTGAGCGGAAAGACCGCGGTAAGTAGCAGCACGGCCGTTGCCGCCTCGCCCACGCCTTCGTCACAACTCGGACAGTTCTTGATCGATATCACCAAACTCGCGAGTTCTTCGCGCCTGGCGGGCTCCCCCATCGCGGCGCCAATCGACCTGACCAAGTCGATGAACGAATCGAACTTCGGCAGCGTCCCGACGACCGGCACCTACACTATTGCCACGGCCACCGGCGGCGCGAAGACGTTCGGCGTTAGCGGTGGCGCTGTGCAGGGCGCGGTGCTCCTGAACGCTGCCAATACGAACCTCGCCGTCTCCAGCGGGACCTTCACGATTGCCACTGCAACCGGCGGTTCCAGCACATTGACGATTGATATCACAACCCAATCGATGAACGCGGTCATCGCGGCCATCAACGGGTCCGGCATTGGAGTGACCGCCACGGTCACGAATGATGCGTACGGGCACGCGAACCAACTCTCCATTGTTTCCACCCAGGGCAACATTACCTTTGGCAGCGGCACCGATACCTCGAACTTCCTCTCGGCTACCAACCTGCTCGCCTCCACCGGGACGACCACCAGGACGAGCAGCGCGCCAATCACCAAAATGATGACCCTGAACGAAGTCATAGCGGATATCAACGGCAGCGCCATCGGCGTCACCGCAAGCATCACCAACGATCCGCAGGGCCGCGCGAACATCCTCACCGTTACCTCGACGCAAGGGAACATAACGTTCGGCAACGGCGCCGACACCTCGAATTTCCTTTCCGCGAGCTCACTCATCACTTCGACTTCCGGTACCACCCGTTCGAGTTCTTCTCCGCTTTCCCGCGCAAGCCAATCGACGCTTCTCCAAGCCACGCCGTTCAGGACCGGGACAGTCGCCGCGGGAGCTCACAACCTCGTGATCAACGGAGTCAATATCGCCTACAATTCCGCCACCGATACGCTCAACGACGTGGTCAACCGCATCAACACCAGCGAAGCTGGCGTCTCGGCTCGTTATGACTCCGTGACCGACACCATGAAGTTGCAGAATGCCCAAACTGGGCCGCTCTCGATGACCGTCGCCGACGACGGAGCGGGAGGCGACCTTGGCGCGAAGTTGGGGCTGATTGCAGCGACTTTCACCCAGGGCGAGAACGCTACCTACTCGATTGATGCCGGCCCCGCTCAGGCGTCCGCCACCAACACCATCAGCCACAACGGCGTCGGGCTGACCCTCACGGCTCTGAGCGCGGGCACGCCATCGACGATCGTCGTTGCTCAAGACGTTACCGCCGCCACAAACGCAATCAAGGGTTTCGTGAGCGACTTCAACGCGGTCTTCACCGCCATCGACAAGGCGACCAAGGCGGACGGTTCGAAAACCAACAACACCTCCGGCCCGCTCAGCGGCGATGCCAGCCTTCGGCAGTTGAAGTCTCAACTTCGCTCGGTCGTTGGCGGTCTGGGCATCAACATCAACGGCAGCTTCAGCACGCTCAGCCAAATCGGCCTGTCGTTCGGTGCGGTCGGGTCGGCCCTTGGCACCACCAACACGCTCCAATTCGATGAAACGAAGTTCAAGACGGCCCTGACCGATGATCCCTCCGGAACCCAATCGTTGCTCAGCGCGTTGACGCTGGCGGCGGCGCTAGATCCCGGCGGCACGAGTTCCATAAGTGGACTCAGTGGGACGTACACGGGGACCCAGGCGGGTAAGTATTCCATCGCGGACAACGGCCTCGGCAGTCTCGTCTCTACGTTCACCCCGGCCAACGGCGGCCCGGCCGTTGCGACCTCCGCGACGGTCGTTGCCAATGGCTCCACGACACTCCTGGTCCCCGGAATGGCGGTACAGATTGGAGCGTTGCTCCAGTCTGGCATCCACACCGTTTCGGTCACGCCATCCTCCCAGAGCGTTGTGCAGCGCCTCAAACAATTCACGGAGGTGCAGGCCGGCGCCGGCGGTGTGCTGCAAAAACGCCAGGACGCTTTCACAAACATCGCCAAAGACATCGCCGATCGAATTGAAGTCGTTCAGACTCGGATCGGACGCGAAATGGAAGTCCTACGGAAGAAGTTCGCCTCCATGGAACAAGCGCAAGCTCGCTCCCAGGGCATCATGAGCCAGCTTCAACAAATCGCTGCCAGCAACACAAACTCCCGCAACAACTAACGCCGATTTCGGGAGAACCCCGATGTTGAACCCCCTCGATGTCACCGATGCTTGGTTACGAAAACTCCGGTTCTGAGTGAAGGAGAGTGTTCACGGAATGACCAGCAACCCGTACGCCGCATATCGCAACGTAGAAGCCACCACCGCGGATCCGATTACCCTCACCACGATGCTCTACGACGGCTGCCTCAAAGCGCTCAAGAAAGCGACGCTGCATCTCCAGAACAACAACAGGAATGGCTTCAACGATGAGACCAACCGGGCCTATCTCATCGTCGGTGAACTGGCCAGCACGCTGGATATGAGCCAGGGCGAAATCTCCGTCAGCCTGGCGCGAATCTACGGCTATTGCATGCGCCTCATCGTCGAATCCTCACTGGGCGACATCAAGAAGCTTGAAGAAGTCCACCGCCACATATCCATCGTCGCGACCGCATGGAGGTCGGCGACCGCCGAACTCAAGGCCGCTCGTGCCCCAGTCCGCGCCGGTGCGGAAGCCGCGGCCTGAGATGCTGGTTCATCCCGCTCTCCTTCTCGCTCGGCTGCGCCACGTTGCCCTCGCCAACGAAGACTTCGAGGCCTACGCGGCCGCTGATGCCGAAATGGTTGAGCATTGTTCACGCCTTGGGGCCCTGGCACGGGGCGTACTTTCCATCGAAGACCGCGCCGCGTTGGACGAACTGCTTGCGCTCGAACAAGCCTCCTCGCGAATGCTCAACGGCATGACCTCGGTCGTTTCTGGCCGCTTGGCTCTGCTCGCCGCCAGGAGCCGAACCAATGCGGCCTACCTCCGAGCCGAACGCTCCTCGGTAATCCCGCTGTAAACGCTACGCGCAGCTTCAGTAACTCTTTCGCCCGTACCTCGAACTGTCACCGTTTAGCCCTCCCGGAAGGCGTGTACTTCGCCCTTTCGGCGGTCAAGAATGCCTCGTAGCTGCCGACACTCACTGCACATGACCAGGCAGTCTCACCAACGATGAAAACCAAAAAGACCCCCCCAGCGAAGAGCCACAAGATCCGCAGGGCGGCTGGCGCCGCCGCGATTGCCTTTGTGTTCGCTGCCGGAGCGTTCACATGGTTCGGCGTCTTCGGAGGCAACACGCCGGAGCCCACTCCAGAACTCGTCACGATTGCCAGCGTCGAGGCCCCGCCACCGGAAAGCGGCGTTCGCCGCGTGTCCACCGGCAGTTTGCCGACGCGCATTGTCGTCGCTCGCGCCGCGGTCGATGCGCCAATCGCCGAAGTCGGCGTGGTCGTCGTCGATGGTGAGGCCAGGTGGGAGACTGCCTGGAGAGCGGCTGGCCACCACATTGATTCCGCGCTCCCGGGCCAGCTCGGTAACATGGTCATTACCGGCCACGTTTCGGTATCCGACCGGAAGAACCTCGCCGTGTTCAGTCAGTTGAACCAGGTTGTCGCCGGCGATGTCGTCGAGGTGTACGCCGGGGATGAAGTCTTCCGCTACAACGTCGAGAAAGTCGTGGTCGTCCCGCCATCCGCCGTAAAGCTCTTGCGTTCTGGCTCGGGATCCACCGTGACGCTCGTCACATGCACTCGTGACCTGAAAAATCGACTGGTCGTGGTGGCAACCTTACAGATATGACCTCATTGAAGGCCCAGCCTTCGGGTCCTAGTATGAACACGCTGGATATCGAGGAACGATGATATGCCTGAAGTAAAGAAGACCTCCGCAAGCAACGCCACTCGAGGGGCTGTCTACGAGATGCTCCGCGCGCGCACCAGCGCGCCAGAGGGGCCGCCATCCGCGCGTACCGATACCTCAGGGATCACCGCTGCCGCTCGGGAGCTTTCCGCCGCGCTCCACGCTGTTGAGGGCGCGGACGAAGTTCGGGCCGAACGTGTCCGCGCGTTGCGCAAGCAGATAGCCAACGGGACCTACAACCCGGATCCTCGCGAGGTCGCCATCAAGCTTCTCGAACGTGGTTTCTAGGCCTGGCATGTAGCTGTTTCCGGGCTTTCCCGTGCTCGTACCCGCCACCTGTTTCTGGGGAATGCCCCAATAGAGCAACTGCTCTCCGCCACCTACGGTAGTTGTGGACGTGGTTGTTGGGTGTGGTAGCTGTTTCCCCATCTCATGACCCCGCGACCCATGGAGAACCGCTTGCCAAACGTGCTCGCAATTGACCCTCTGACCCCGCGGTCGCTGCTCGGCGTTTCGCTGCTCGGTGACAGCCTTACCATGGAGATCGCCGCAAGCCCCGATCCCTATTTTGAACGTGCAGCGCTCGAAACCTATGACTTGCTTGTGCTCGCTGGCCTCTCCGTCGATGAGCAACAGGAAATTGTCTCGGTCTTCCACACCCATCGCCGGTGGCGCCTGGTGCCCGTCCTCTATGTCGCTGACCCGGCGTCACCAGGGCTTTCCATTCCTGGCACGTTCAGGCCGGAGATCGATGGGCTTGTGCGTGGTGCCCTGAACTCGCCGCCAGTTCAGAAGAAGATGGTCGAACTGGCCCGCGAAGGAGTGAGCGGCGCTGACATGGTTGTCGCTGGTCCGTACGAGTTGGATCCCATCCGCGGAAAGCTGCGTCTCGCCGAATTGGAAATCTCCCTTACAGACCGCGAAGCCGAGATTCTCGCAATCCTCCTTGCACACCCCAACTGCACGGTTTCGGCTTCCGAAATCATCGAACGAGGTTGGGGCACGGAAGCTGACCCGCGCTATCTGCAAATCCTTCGCCGCCACGTCTCGAATATCCGGCGCAAGCTCGAGCGAACCTCAGCCGCGAGGAGCGTCTGCACAGTCCGGGGCTCCGGCTACCGGTTCGATGTCAAGATTGCCAGCTAAGGTCAGCGGCCCCGGAACGTCGCGTCCGTCTGGTCAATCCAGCAATCAGCGAAGCGATGCTGGTAACCGTCTGATGTATCCAGGGGAAGCCCTTTCACATACGGCCAGGAAAGCGCGACGACACGCTCGCTAACCAGGTTTACGCCCGCGTTGAGTGCCAGCAGGCGGCGCTGGATGTTGTACCCGATCTCCCGGCGGCTCGCCTTGTCCAGCTCCACGCGTTGGGCATCGATCATCGCGGTCAGTTCTGAGTCTCGAAGGGGAAAGCTGTTTTTCGTGCCGTTCGCATGGAAGTACGGGTACACCCAGTCGTCGAGGTCGATCCAGCCATTGTCGGGACCGGCCGCCCACGGCGCGGTACCGGAGATCAGCAGAGCCGAGAGCTCCGCCAGCGGGATCGGTACGACGCGAACCTGTTCCAGCCCAAGGTTCGCGGCCAACTGCTCCTTGATCGTTTGGCCAAACTGAAGCGCTGCCTCGGTTTCATCCAGCACGAACAGCGGCAAATCGTCTTTGATCTGCTTTTCGGATTTGAACGCGTCCAGCAGTGCGCGCGCCTCGCGGAGGTCCGCTTGCCGGCCACCGGCACCTGGCCGGTAGCCCGGCTGGTTTGTGAGTTCGGATTCCGGCAGCGCCCAGTCCGTCATTGGCCAGCTTATCCAGGGGTTCACCCCACCCGAGCCGCCAAAGAACTTGTCGATCATCGCGCGCCGGTCCAGCGCTATCGTTAACGCCGTCCGAAACCGAAGGTCGTTGTACGGCTCGTTCACCAGCGAGAATCGCATTCCAAAGAATTGCGATTGGCCCATCGTCGTCTCTGTGAGTAGCGGGATGCGCTGCCGCAGCCGGTCGGCGAGGGTTCGGCCTACCACTGCGGCATCGAGGTCTTTCGTTCGAAACTTGGCCTCTACGCCAGCCGTCGATTCTGGCTGGATCAGCGAAATGCCGTCGAGGTTCGGCCGGCGATCACCCCCATGCCATGCGGGGTTCCGGCGGACGCTCGCCAGCTTTTGATCGCTCCACTCAACCCACTGGAAAGGCCCGCTTCCAACCTGATTCGAAGCTCCGATGTTGTTCTTTTCGCCTGCCGTCTCTGGAGGCACAACAAACGAGTGTACGTCGGCGAACAGGTGGTGAAGCGCCGCCATGGGCGCCTTGAGTTTGAAGGTGATGGTACTGTCGTCGCTGGTCTCGATGGTGTCCACGACCGACCACTGGGCTTTGCGCACGAACGACGAATCGCCGGCAATCTGCCGTTCGACCGAATACTTCACATCCTGAGAAGTCACTGGCCGGCCGTTCAGCGGAGCGACCTCGTGCCATCGGGCGTTCGGGTTGATTTTGAAAACCAGCGTTTGTCCATCCGGCGTCTCCGGGAGACCGCTCGCGAGGTCAGGGACGATGACCCCTTTCGCCTGGTCCTGGTAGGAAAGCAACCGGCTGTAAATCATCGACTGAAAGCCGTAGAACGGCCCTGACTGCGTCTTGTGTGGGTCGAATGTCCCGTCGCGCACGACGAACGCGGTGTAGCGCAGGGTCTCGCCCCGGCGGCCGTCCTGCGTCCGTGGAGTCGGCGATCCACCCGGTGCGACTGTTTCGTCGTCCCTGGTTCCTTGCGTGGTCTGTCCGGGAGGCGTCTGATCCCCACCACTGCAACGAAGCGCGGCCACACCGGCAGCGCCCGCTGAAGCGCCCAAGGCGCCCAGCATCCAGCGGCGGGAAACGCGCTTCTCCCCGAGCGGTTCCCTGTTCATTAAGCGTCCATACTAGTCCCGCCGAATGCTACGCACCGCGAAAGACGGTTTACCAGGAGGATGGAGATGGCACGTATCCCACTCAGCCGCGACCACATCGTCGAGGGGCTGGCGGCCGTTCCGGGTTGGGATGCGCAGGGCACCGCGTCGATCGCGAGGGCATTCGTCTTTCGCGACCACATCGCGGCACTCGGATTCGTGGTTCAGGTGGCAACAGTTGCCGAAACGCTGGATCACCACCCGGAGGTCAACTGGGTCTACAACCGGGTGCGTCTCACGCTCAGCACCCACGATGCCGGTGGCGTAACAAGAAGGGACTTCGATCTCGCTGCCCGGATCAACAGCCTGGAGTGACGGTTGACGGCTAAACCGCGAAGCCGCTCTCTTCCTTGATCT
>JANPDX010000412.1:0-6422 GCA_031431695.1 Dehalococcoidia bacterium | reverse complement strand
AACGGATTCGCCGTACTCGCGCCGCATCAGGAAGGCGATGCCTTCGCGGATGCGGCGGTGCTCTTCGTCGAATTCCTTCATCGCCGAATCGTTGCCATCGCGCACGGCGATGAGCAGTTGCTCAAGGAACATCTGCGTATCGACGGCTTCTTCAGGAAGTGAAATCCCTGCGAAAGTGACGGCCGCCAGTTCGCTGAATGACATTTCGAGGCCCGCCGGGTTTGCCCAGGCATTCTTGATCGCTTCCGCCGATTCGTTCATACAGCCCCGCGCCAAATCTTCCTTGTTCTCGAAGTAGCGGTAAATGGCGCCCGGCGAAATGCCCGCCTCCGATGCGATCTCCGCCATGGTCGCGGCGGCGATCCCCTTGTGGGAAAACACCTTCGTCGCCGCTTCCAGAATGCTCTGGCGGCGAGCTACAAGGTGGGCATCGGATACGCGGGCCATGTGGTTAGTGCGCCTTTGCGGAGAGTGTCGGCAGAATCTGCAGTTTACCCCGCGCCATCTTGAGCGCACGTTCGAGACGGTCGATGCGCGAAACCTGCTCCCATTCCATCCGATGGCTGATTGCCTTCTCGGAGACGCGAAGTTCGGCGATTCGGGCGTTCATGAGTTCGTTGTACATAGTTGGTTGGGCCTCCTCAATGAGTGAATCTTCATTCACTGAATGAATAGTCGTTCACTTTGCGCCGGAAGTCAATGCCCTCGCCAAAACTCTTCTGTGATCTTCACCACATAGCCACTCTAGCGGGCGCGTCCACACGTCCACTCCACCGACCTTCGAAGGCCACCATCCCATCCCTTTGCCAACCGGCAATCCAGAATCCACAATCAACAATCCGAAATCGCCGTGCCCGCCTCGGAGGCTCCACCTTGCCAGCAACCGTCCGCGAAACCGTCACCCAACTCCTCGAATCAACCCGCGAGATGATCGACCAGATCCTCGCCCTCCCGCCCGAAGAACTCGTCCTGCCATCGTCCCACGTCTGCGCCCAGGGCAAAGACCTCTGGGCGTTGCTCACGAACGACATCGACCACGAGACCATCCACGCCGGACAGATCCTCGAAGCACGCTACGAAAATCAAACCACCGCGTCCCCGATGGAGCGGCTCGTTGGCGAGTGGCTCGTTGCACGCGCGAGACTCATCGCCACGTTCGTCGGCATGCCCGACGACGACTTTAATAAAGAAACAGCGCCTGACGCGTGGACCTACCGCGCCATCGCGAAGCATATCCTCGAACTCGAACGCCACTCCCTCAAGACCATCTCCGCCGACATCGCCTCCCGCTAATAGCGGCCAAACTCCCCTTCGCCCTCGACGCAGGAATACAGAGCCGCGACAGGCATGGAGCGGATGGGGGCTGGGGGTGGGGGATGAGGGCCCTCCCCTTTGCCAACCGGCGATCCAAAATCCACAATCAACAATCCGCAATTCGAAACCCGGGGGTTCCCATGCCCGCACTTGATGGCCTCAAAGTCCTCGACCTCACCCAGTACGAAGCTGGCACAAGCTGCACCCAGTACCTCGCCTGGCTGGGTGCGGAGGTCTACAAAGTGGAACGCCCCGGAGTCGGCGACCCCGGCCGCCGCACTGCGGGCGCAAAGGGCGATTCGCTTTACTTTCTGAGCTTCAATCACAACAAGCAGAGCGTCGCCATCGCCCTCGACACCCCGGAAGGCCGCGACCTCTTCCTGAAGCTCGTGCCGAAAGTCGATGTTGTAGTCGAGAACTTCACCCTCGGGATCATGGAAAAGCTCGGCCTCGGCTACGAAGCCTTAAAGGCCGCGAACCCCGCCATCATCTACGCGACCATCAAAGGCTTCGGCACCTACGGCCCGCACAGCACATTCAAGTGTTTCGACCGAATTGCCCAGGTAGCGGGCGGCGCCGCCAGCGTCACCGGAAACCCAGGTGGCCCACCGATGTTGTCCGGCGCAACCTTCGGGGACACCGGCACCGGAGTCCACTGCGCCCTCGGCATCACGGCGGCCTACGTCCAACGTTTGCGGACCGGCCAGGGCCAGGTAGTCGAGATCGCCATGCAGGAAGTCGTCGCGACGTTCATGCGTGAGCCGCTATCGCATCGCCAATGGAACCCTTCTCCGGAGGCCCGGCGCGGCAACCGGACGGTCTCGCCAACCGACCTCTACCCCTCCAAGGGCGGCGGCCCCAACGACTACGTCTACATCTTCGTGGCAACGTCACGCATGCTGGACGCCGTGTTCGCCGCCATCGGCAAGCCCGAACTGCTCTCCGACCCGCGCTTCGCCACCACCCCGGACCGCCGCGCCAACGGCGACCTGCTCTTCGAAGAAGTCAAGGAATGGACGCTCCAGCACACCAAGCAGGAGGCGATGGACATCCTCGGCGCAGCCGGCGTGCCCTGCAGCGCCATCTACGACACCGAAGACCTCTTTGACGATGTACACCTGAACGAGCGGAACATGGTGCGCGAAATCGAGCACCCCACGTACGGCAAGGTGACCATGCTCGCGCCGCCCATCCACCTCAGCGAGTCAACCGTGGAAATGCTTCGCGCCCCGCTCCTCGGCGAACACACCGGCGCCGTCCTCGGCAAAGAGCTCGGCATGTCCGAATCCGAAGTCGCCGCCCTCGCCGCATCCGGCATCCTCGGCCTCCAACGCGAACCAACACCCGCGTAGTTGCGGGTCTTCGTACCCGCTCGGCGCCATGCGCCCAACGGAATGTCGCCCTGCCAGAACGTGGAACCGCGCGCGGCAGCAAGCGGATCGCCCACCGAGCCACAACGCCATAGCCAAACCACCACACCCCTGCTCCCGCATCGAGAGAAGCGCAGGGTGAACGCCCGCCGCTACAACCTCGCCCAAATTCCGCACCCGCCACCGCTTGCGTCCGGGACTATAATCCTCTCCCATGGATCCCTTCGACGTTCACTACGTGACTACAAGGAGCGGTCGACGCGTGGCAGTCGGCGTAACCGGCACAGGCCCCGTCGTGGTCTGCACCCCGGGTTCCATCGCCACCAGCAACCTGCGGTTCAGTCCCTATCGGCATGCCCTGCTGACAATGCGGGATAGATGCACAGTCATCACCTACGACCATCTCGGTGCCGGACTGTCTGATCGCGAAGGCTATGACTTCACTCCCGAGGGGCTGCTCGAAGAGTTCGAAGCCGTCATGGACTCCCTGCCTCCGCGACCGGTCGCCCTGTTCGCCTCCGCGTCGGGGACACAATTCGTCGTCCGCTACGCGGTCAAACATCCGGATCGCGTCTCGTGCATTGGTTCAATCGGAGGCTGGACAAAAGGCACGGACTACTCCACTGATCCCGGGTTCGCAGCCTACCGGCGCGCTCTCGACGTCAGTTGGGAAGTCGCTTGCGAGTACTTTGTTGCCATGCAAGCACGGGCATTCGGGCCGCGGGCCGAAGAACTTCGGAACCTTCTCCGGGAGACGACGTCCCACGCCGCCATGCTCGAATTCATCGACGCCTTCGAAACGGCTGACGTGACGGCCTTGCTTCCGCTGGTCACCGCCCCGACCTTCGTGTTGTTCGAACCAAACCACAACTTCTACCGGCTCGAACTCGCCCAATGCCTTGCTGAGGGCATCCCCGGCGCTCGACTATTGATGTTTAGCGAGAAGGAGTCCGCTCACGTCGCCTTCGCCGAGATCGTACGCTCGCACCACTGCCAACTGGCCAGCGAACAAGAGCTTGCCGCATCCGAACTGCGTGGCGACGCCCTATCCGCCCGCGAGCACGAAGTGCTCTCACTCGTCGCAGCCGGCAAAACCAACCGCGAGATCGGCGAATCACTCGTCATCGCTGAGGCCACCGTGACCCGCCACATCCACAACATCCTGACGAAGCTCGGCCTCTCGAACCGCGTCGAAGCCGCAACCTGGTGGACTCGCCACACGACAAGTTCCGCTCGCGCCTGAATCCGCACTACACCAAACCTTGTAGTGGGCGGCGCCCTGCGCGGATTCAAAATGGATAAGTCCGACGATGTTCGCGCGAGCGTCAAACGTCATCGTTTCTCCTGTCCCCAGGAGGAATGCCTTGAACACAACAGTCCGTCCCCAGCCAACCCACAGCCGACTTCGAAGGTCCTCGTTCTTGCCCCTCACCGCCGCCATCGGCCTTGCCGTCCTCGCCGGAGTTGTCCACACCCAGCTAGACTGGAGCGATTCAACGCCAGCGGCCCCGACAGCCGCATTCGAGATGAGCCTGCCCGCCCAGGAACTACCCCCAACGGTCGCCGAGATCATCGAGCACGACATCGCAGTCCACAGCGGAGCCTTCCCCTGGCCCCTACCTCCCAGCATTCGGTCCCAGTCTCCGGCGACGCTAGAAGAGACGCTCGCCGTACATGAAGCGCTCATCGGAGTTTGGCTCGGCGCCAGTTAACTCCTCCAGCCACCACCTCTCACCTCTCACCTCCCTCCCCTTTCCTGCTACCGTTTCCACGTGACCGATTCGCTCGCCGGGAAGCTGCTCATCGCGAGCCTCCGCATCACCGAACCGACCTTCTTTCGTGCCGTCGTACTGGTGTGTGCGCATGACGAGAACGGCGCGCTTGGTATCGTCATTAACCGCCCGCTCCCATCCGAGACCGTCTCCACACACCTTCCCCAGTACGACCGCTTCACCCGCGAGCCGACCTGCATCTTCAACGGCGGACCCGTCGAAACCTCCGCGGCCCTGGCGCTCGCCCGCTGGAAGGACTGGATCATCACACCCACGCCGAACATGGTCGTTGGCCGCGTCGGCCTCTTGGACCTCTCGAAGTCGATCGAGGAAGTAGAAGCAGGGGTGGACGAAGTTCGCGTGTTCGCCGGGTACGCGGGCTGGACAGGCGGTCAACTCGAGGGCGAGCTCGAACACGAATCGTGGTTCGTCGTCGACGCCACCCCGGACGACGCTTTCACCCGCGCCCCCGAAACCCTCTGGCGCGACGTGCTCCGCCGCCAGCCGGGCAAACTCGCAATCTTCGCCTACGCCCCAACAGACCCATCCTCGAACTGACTACAATCCACAATCCACAATGGCGTTACCCTAACTCCCACGCCCCCGCATCACCTCTCACTGGATACCTCCATGACTGACCGCATCTCCTGGTTCCCCATCGCCGACCGCGAAACCTGCTCCGCCGAAACTCGCGCCCTCTTCGGGCTGCTCGAAGAGAAGCTCGGCTTCGTCCCCAACGTCTTCCGCGCCTTCGCCTGGCGAGAACCGCGCATGCTCAAGTGGCGCGCCCACTTCGACGACCTCATGACCCCCCCGGAGGGCCTCGGCAAGGTCGAGCGCGAGATGATCTCCGTGGTCGTTTCGATGCAAAACCAGTGCCTCTACTGCCTTACCAGCCACGGCTTCGCCCTCCGCGCCTTGCTCAAGGACCCGGTCAAAGGCGACCGCATCGTCCTCGACTACCGCCGCGCAGGGCTTTCCGAAAAGCACATGGCCATGCTCGATTTCGCCGTAAAGCTCACCCTCGATCCCGTCACCGTCGCCGAGGAAGACATCGACGACCTCCGGGCCATCGGCTTCACCGACGAAGAAACCTGGGACATCGTCGAAGTGACCGCCATGTTCAACTACACCAATCGCCTCATGAGCGGCACCGGCACGATGCCCAACGTCGAGTACCACGGAATGGCACGCTAGTAGCTGTAGGCCGCAGCCCGGTTCGAGACCTGCCGCGTTCAGCCCTGTTGAGTCAACTCAATCACGTTTCCATCGAAGTCGCGGTACCTCGCCGACCGTCCCCACGGCTGCGGTTTCGGCTCATGCACCAGCTCCGCTCCAGCCGCGACCGCGCGCCGATGCGCCGCTTCCAGATCCGGGACACGAAACGCCACCTGCGCTCCACGCGTCACTTCACCGTCCTTCGATGCGTAAAGCGCAAAGTGCATGAACGCACCATCGCGCCAGGACGTGGCGGCGTGCGGCCCATCTGTCCAGAAGTCGTCGCCGCCGTGATCTTCACGATGGAGATCGAGCCCAAACGCGTCGGAGTACAGCGCCATCGCCCGGTCCAGGTCCGAAACCAAGAAGACGACCGCAACCAGGCGGTTCGCGCTATCTGTCATGCGGGCATGGTGGCGACTTGCCCGCTGCTTGTCACGAACGGGCAATCCGCCGCGACCACTCCCTCACTCGAACCACGTCGGGAACGTTGTCCCTTCGTTAACAGCCTGCGAGCATCCCACTTTTCCGGAGGGAACCTGACGTGGCCGCAATCACCCCGCTCCCAACGAACCCCGACGCGATTTCGCCCGAGTGGCATACCGAAGCACACCGCACCGGCGGCACGCTTCCCGCCGGTGCGGTGACGGCCGTCGAAGCTTCCATCATCGGCGCGGGAATCGGCTTCATCGGCACCGTCGCGCGCCTCAAACTGACATATTCGGGCGCTCCCACCACCGCCCCCTCG
>JANPDX010000411.1:0-7224 GCA_031431695.1 Dehalococcoidia bacterium | reverse complement strand
GTAGGGGACCGTTCCGGGGCAGCGGCATCCATCAGATGTTGCGGCGGCGTTGCCAGGAATCAGGGCTCCCACCCATACATGCCCACCAGTTTCGCCACACCTTCGCACATCAATATCTTCTCAATGGAGGCAACGAGGGGGATCTCATGCGCGACACTGGCTGGAGCAGTCGGAGCATGGTCGACCGGTACGGCCGGTCGGCCGGGGCCGCGCGTGCGAAGGCCGCTCACAGCAAGTTCTCACCGCGCCAACAGATCAAATAGAGCCCGACTTCTGCCGTTCGGCGCTGATGCGTTCGTTCTCTGAGCCTCGCTACGACCCAGGTGTCAAAACGTCCAGATGAACGCGACACGCTCTGTCGCGAATGACGCCCAAGCTGTCCCTGAGGGTGAACCATGAGCCTCGAGCACTACATCACGGACGACCACGGCACGGTCCATGCGCCGGATGGACGGGACTGGAACCAGTGGGTCTCGGCGAGCCGCACGAGGAACTGGTGTAAACGCAACCCGCTCCAGGACTGGCTCAACCTTCATGGGGAGGCCGCCGGCTTCGAGCGAGATCCAGAGCCAGATCCGAGGACCGACTTCCGGGAGTTCATCTTCGCTAAAGGCCATGCGTTTGAGGCCGAAGTTCTTCGGCATCTCTCCGACCGAGCAGTAGTTTTCCATGTCGATGGGTTCGACTGGCCGACCCAGTCGCTCGAAGCCTGCCGTATGACGTTCAATGCGATGGTGCGTCGGGAGCCCATCATCGCCCAGGGCGTGCTGTGGAATCCAGAGAACCGCACCTACGGCGCGGCGGACCTTCTTGTTCGAAGCGACGTCCTGAGGTCCCTGTTTCCGGACGCCATCACATGGGAGCAGTCGCGAGTCGGTGCGCCCGGGCTAGGGCTGCATGACTGCCACTACAGGGTCATCGATATCAAGTTCACGACGCTCAAGCTCGACCGGCACTGGAATGCCAGTCTCGAACACCTGGATTACATGGTGCAGGTCGCCATCTACAACGGGGCCTTGGGTAGAATTCAGGGCTACCTGCCCGAGATGTCCTACTTGCTCGGCAGAAGTTGGACTGGCCCGAAAGGTGCTTCGGGATCCAGTTGCTTCGACCGCCTCGCTCCAGTCCGTCACGACCACTGTGGTAGCCGAGGTTCGCTCTCCGACCTGGTTAGCGGTGCTGATGCGTGGGTTCGCCGCAATCGCAACGACGGCGGTAATTGGCATCCACTCGCTGGACCATTGGTGCCAGAGCTTCGACCGAATCCGGGCGCGGCGGACTATCCCTGGCAAGGCGCCACAAAGCTCGTCGCCGAACAGACTGCGGACCCGATTCAGGCCTGGCAGGTGGGTATCGAGGGCCGCGACCAGGCTGCTGAGACTGGGATTACGCGATGGACGGACCCCAGGTTCTGTTCGACGGTTGCCGGTCTTGACGGGGTCCGAGGGGACAAGCTCGACACAATTCTTCGCGTTAACCGTGACCCGGGCTCACCGCCTGTCTCGCCTGCTTACATTTCCGCTGAACGAGAAACCTGGGCTGTGCCCGCGGCCATCGAGTTCTTCGTCGACTTCGAAACCGTTTCGGACATCAATGACGACTTCTCGCGACTACCCGAACGTGGCGGTCAGGCGTTGATCTTCATGATTGGGTGCGGCCACATGGAGGCAGGCGAATGGCAGTTCGAAACCTTCATCTCCAATGACCTCGGTCTGGAAAGTGAAGCTGAGATTGTCGGGCGATGGTTAGCTCACATGGGCGAAGTGCGCCGACGAGTCGCGCCCAATGTTGAAGAACCGCTGGTGTTCCACTGGTCACCAGCGGAGTCGAGCGGGTTGACGAACGGCCTCAAGTCGGCACGAACACGTCATCCGCACCGTTCCGCGGCATGGCAGGAGCCGAATTGGTTCGACTTCTTGGGCCGCGTGATGCGCGCGGAACCGGTCGTCGTGAAGGGGCCAATGGGGTTTGGGCTCAAGACGGTGGTGAAGTCGCTGAAGCGCCATGGCCTAATCGAGACTGACTGGGAAGACAACGTGACTGATGGGCTGGGCGCGATGGTCGGCGCGTGCAGGTGTTACGAGCAGTCCGCAGCAACTCGGGCTTCCATCGACGACATCGACCTGATGCAGGGCATTCGGCGCTACAACGAGGTCGACTGCAAGGTGATGATGGAGACCATTCGGTACTTGCGCGACCGTCACTGATGGGTACGCGTACGCTGTGACGTTCGAGTTCCAGTTGGTGACAGATGAGAGGCGCAGTCGCTTTGTGCATAGCTCATGAGAGCGTCGCGAGAACCTCGAACACATAGGAACGCACTTGGTCGGAGATGTCGGTTCGTGTCAACACAGCGTTCGCTATCTCTGCGACTCCAGAAACGTTCTTTAGATCCTCCAGCGCTTGCGCGACGCTGATTACGGCTGCTTCTCCATCCTGAAGCACTTGACGGTGCATTGCGTTTAAGAGCGCGGACTCAATGGCGCCTCCAGGTACTGAAGTCCCGTCCCGTCAGTCTGCTGTCCGGCGAAGTCGAACTCGTTGGCCAGCGAGCCAGTCTTGGTCGGCTTCCCATAGACGTCGTAGGTGTAGCTGTCCTGCACCGCGCCGGCGGCGCCTCCTTCCCACTCCCACCGCGAGAGGGTGGCCCGTTCACATGGGCCGGCGGCCGACTCGTCGTCTACGCCCCTGCCCCCTGCCTCCGTGCGAACTGGATGATGAACCAGTTTTCTGAGCCATCCCATTTGGGGAATCCCCACTGATCCTCGTGCGTACGTTCTTGGCCGATCACAAGAGCTGGACGAAATGGCGGTCGACCGAGAAGGAACGGTGCCGCCTCAGCGGCTGCGGAGGAAGCTTATCACGCGCAACACGGCGCTCCCGCGGACCTTTCCCGACTTGTTGTCGCCGCCGGCCTGTTGTCGCCGCCGGTGGTAAATAGCAAGATTGCCACCATCGCCAGCAGCCACTATCCCGACGGCTGCCACCAGTGCCCTGACCCGCCCGCGCTGCGTCCCCGCGTGCCCCGGGCCGCCGCGTGTGAGCTCGGTCACCAGCGAGCGATAGTACCAGAGGACTCCCTCCTTGCCGCCGGTGAAGGGTTCTGTCAGTTCCGAGGGCGCCTTTGAAACATCGCGTCGCCAGCGGCACGGAGGATGGCAACTGCCCGGGCCCTCTGGGGCTAGGCAGCAGCCATCTCCGCGACCAGCGCCTGCCATCGCTCGGCAAAAGGCACAAGGAAACAACGTTAAGAAACTGAGCGACGGAAGGGTTGCGTACTGGGACAAGGGTACTGTCGTGATCCGCGACCCCGGTATTGCCGACGGCGGCACGATGTTCAAACCGACTGGCGGACGAAACTACTTCGACAACCTGAACTAGGAGAGCAGCTTAAAAATGATAGTAGAAATCTCGCACCCAGGTATCCTTCTCCGACTCGCGACGACTGAGGCGATCCTGATCTCCAACGCGCTGAATGAGGTCTTGAATGGCATCGACGTCCCCGAATTCGGACGAGGCTAGGAGCCTCTCGGGAGACCGCAAGTGCGATGCTAGAGGAACTGAGAGTGGCGGTAACCAGCATCCCTCGGGAGAGAGCCTAGGATTGAGACATCGACCCCAAAGAGTTGGCGTTGTTGTGGCGACCGCCCATCCCGGCGGCCTCAGCCGGCGACCTATGCGTACGATGATGCACGCAGGATGACGACGGCGACGCTTCCGAGTGCCACGGGTATTGGCACCTCGTACAGCGGCAACGCGCTCGAACCCTACTTCATGGCCCGATAGTGAACTCCAAGGCCCCGCCGCTGGTTATCTCGGCGAACGAATACGTCCGGTCACCGCGGCGCCCAACCTTCACCGTGTAAAACTGGTAGCCCTCGGGCACATCGAGTTCGAACTGGAACTGGCACTGCTCCTGAAATTGGGTCAGTGACTTCACCGAACCGGCGGAGAATCGACCAACCCCGAGCGTCTTGCCGTCGGCGGTGAGCAGCACTTCCATGCCCTGCGCGATGTCGTTGTATCCGCCGCGACCTTTGCACGTCGGAGTCGCCGTGGGCGAGATGCTGCGCGGCCCAAGGTTGGCAGGCGCCTCCTGCTTTAGGAGGAACGTGCCGACGACGTGGACTACCGGCGGACCGATGGTTGGTGTTGGAGTCGCATTTGATTCTTCCCCTCCACCGCAGGAACTAAGACCGAGTGCGAGGCCAGTGAGGGCGACGGCGAGCAAGCGAGTTTTCACGAGCGGGTGACTCCTATGATACTTATAGTCTGTAGACTCGTAGTCATCTAGCCATAGCCTCGGCGTTAGTGGAAGTCACGCAACGCTTCGGTGGTCGAATACGCGAAATCAGATTGGAACTGGGCATTTCGCAGGAGCGACTGGCGGAGCTGACAGGCCTGCATCGGACGTATGTCGCCAGCGCAGAGCGCGGCGAGCGAAACGTCTCACTCGTGAACATCTGTCGGATCGCGGGCGCGCTGGGTTGTCTTCCCAGCGCCTTGCTCGATGGTGTCCCGGCGTTGCCGGCCAAAGAGGCGGCACCACCTGGTTGACGGTGTCGCCGGATTGAGCGCGTGTATGAGCCACACGGCCGCGGCTCACAGCACCGTACGTCGAGACGAACGCAAGGCACTTTCCGAGCAAAAGTACCGTGAGCATTTCCCGACGGGCAGCCTCGAAATGTTCCGCATTTTGAATGGGCTCCGCAATCATCGTTCGGTAGTAAACATCCCAGGTGGATCCGGGCACTGAGAACAGCTCGTCGTCGTTTGGCGTTTCCCGCTTTTGGAATCCGTTCCCAAGGTGGCGGGGCCAGTTTCAACTTTACGCAGACCATCGACGCCCACTGTGACTATCTGGTGTGGGTGCTGGAGACGATGAAAAACAACGGGCAGGAAGTCGTCGACGTCCAAAAGGAAGCCGAAGATGCGTATGCCCAGCATTGTCGAGAGATGGACATCGCTTCCGCACCGCTACGGGATTGCATCTCCTACTACAACGGCCATGGCGAGGCAGAACCGGGCAGCCTGGCGTACTACGGCGGCGGACGATGGCACCAGATTCGCGTAGCGGCGCAGGAGAATCTCGCTCCCTACGTCTTTGGCCGCACTCCCTAGGGACCGTGGACCGAGCGTTTCGCACTTACAGTCCTTTTCGACCGTGAGCTGTGAGGTGGTCAGGCCGCTCCGAAGCGGGCAGGGCAGATACGGTCAGCCAGAAGCGTCGACTCGTGGATCAAGATAGCGATATGACAGGTCCACCAACAGGTTGAGGAGGACCACGAAAGAGCTCACCACGAGGACGTTGAATTGCAGCTGTGTGTAGTCGTGCTCGGTGATCGCCTGAAACGTCAGGCGCCCAACCCCGGGCAAGGAAAAAACGGTCTCGACGATGATCATGCCCCCGATGAGCGCGCCGGCCTGCGCGCCGATGATCGTCACAATCGGTACGAGCGCGTTGCGCAATGCGTGACGCATGACCACGACTCGGCTCCCAAGACCCTTCGCGCGGGCAGTGCGGATGTAGTCGTGGCTCAGTACTTCGACCATGGACGAACGAGTCAGTCGCATAATGATGGCCGACTGGGCGTATCCAGCGACGAGCACCGGTAGGGCGACTTGTTCCAGGTTGCCCAGAGGATCTTCGAAGAACGAGTGATAAGTAACGGGCGGAACCCAGTTGAAATAGATGCTTGAAAACGTGAGAGCGAGCGTCCCCAACCAAAAGCTCGGGATCGCCTGTCCGAGCACCGCGAAGACTCGCACTGCGTGGTCGGTCGGGCCGTCCCGCCGAACAGCGGAGACGACTCCAAGCGGGATGCCAATGATCACAGAGAGTGCGACGGCCAGGACGGTCAGTTCGGCGGTTAGCGGAAGGCGTCTAGTGAGCTGGTCAACGACTGAGAGGTCCGTCGTGAGGCTTCGGCCCGGATCACCACGGATGAGCCCATTGATCCAATCGCGGTATTGAACCAGGACCGGCTCGTTCAAGCCCATCTGCTCTTGAAGGGCTGCGACATCCTGTGGTGTGGCGTTCTCGCCCAGGCGGGCGGACGCCAGGTCGCCGGGGAGAACGCGGATGATGAAGAACGTCAGCGCAGTGACTAGTGCCACGACAATCATGGCTGAGGTAGTGCGAGAAATCAGGTAGTTGGTCACTTGTGTCCCACGACTCTCTTCATGCGTGGATCGAGAAGGTCTCTCAGCCCATCACCTGCGAGGTTGAATGCCAGCACGGTCAGGGTGATAGCGAGGCCAGGGAAGATGGCGAGCCATGGAGCGATCTCGAACACGATGCGGTTGTCACCACCAACCATGTTTCCCCAGGTTGGTGCCGGCGGACGAACGCCGAGTCCGAGAAAACTGAGTCCGGCCTCAGCCAGAATGGCAGTGCCGACGAGCGATGCGCCCACGACGATGATCGGTGTCGCGATGTTCGGCAGGATGTGTCGGCCAATCACTCGCGCGTGAGACGCGCCAATCGAGCGAGCTGCCAGCACGTAAGGGAGCGGCGTGGTCTGCATAGTCGCCGCACGCGCGACGCGGTTGACGGTCGGAGCGGTAACGATGGCGATGGCGATGACTACATTCGTCAGGCGAGGGCCCATCAGCGAGACGACGGCAATCGCGATGAGCAGCGGGGGAATGGCCGAAACCGCCTCGGCTACGCGTTGCATCACGAGGTCGATCACGCCGCCGCAGTAACCTGAGACTGTGCCCAGTACCGTCCCTACGAAGCAACTTACCAGGATCGGCGCGACCCCCACGTAAAGCGAGACACGGCTGCCGTAAATGATTCTGCTCAACTGGTCTCGACCGGTGGAGTCTGTTCCAAGCCAGTACGGGCTTCCGGGCGATTTCAATCGGTCGATGCGGTGAAGTTCGTTCGGGTCGAATGGCGCGAGCCACGGCGCAAACACGGCCGAGAAGGTGAGCACCGTGATGAACAAGACGGCGGCGGCCGGAAGAGGAGCCCTCCGCACGGCCGCGAAGATGCTCACCGAGAGAGGCTTTCTCACAGCGAGGGCCGGGATAGCAGGGGTGTGGAGTTGGGACATCACCGGTATGGGCGCTCCATGCGATTTGGCCGAATGATACCCGGCGGCCGAACCCTAGCACGGCTCCCGTCGCTAGTAAACGTTTCCACAAAACTTCCGCGCCCGATTGCATTCTGCTACCGGCACCGTTTAGACTCCCACACCGGCAGGAAGGTCCAATGGA
>JANPDX010000410.1:0-3504 GCA_031431695.1 Dehalococcoidia bacterium | reverse complement strand
GCTACCGGCCGCCGCCAGATTACCGGCGGCGCACCAAAACGCCGAGCGATTCCGCCGACACTTTCGCGAGCAGGAGAAGCGCCGCGTTGGGCATGAGGGAATCGGGTGTAGTTTCCACTGACGCTGAGGCTACGCCCGGAGAGTTTCCGGCTGTTTGCCAATACGTTACGGATGGTTTGCGGGTTGATTTCGACCGTGTTTCCAACCGTTGCCCACCTTCCCGAGTGTCGATCCGTTTGCCTGACAATTTCAGGGCCGTTTCCGGACCGTCGCGGAAAGGTGATTGTTGCGTGTTCTCCGGATGGATTCGTGCCGCGCTAACCGCCGGCCCTCGGCGACGAAAGTTCGACCGGGGCGGTATCGTTGTACAGACAACCGTATTGGAGTTCGCGATGAAGCAGGGCATTGAGGTACGTCACGCGGGCGAGCGGATGGCGACGGAGATCGACTGGCTCCAGTCGAGGCATTCGTTCTCGTTCGGCGGGCACTACGACCCGGAAAACACACACTTCGGCCTACTCCTGGTGAGTAACGACGACGTCGTGAAGCCGGAATCGGGCTTTAGCACGCATCCCCATCGGGACATGGAGATCGTGACCTGGGTGCTGAGTGGCGAACTGGAACACAAGGATTCCGAAGGACACACGGGCCTGATTTACCCCGGCCTCGCCCAACGCATGAGTGCCGGATCGGGCATCTTCCATTCGGAGATGAACGCGAACAGGGGTGGCGATGTCCACTTCATCCAGATGTGGGTCGTTCCGGATACAGCGAAAATCCGCCCGGAATACCAACAGCTGGACATCAACTCCGAACTGGAGAAGGGTGGCCTCGTCGCGGTTGCTTCCGGGAAGGGTTACGAGTCGGCGATTGCCATCCGCCAGGAGGGCGCAACCCTCTGGGCAGGGCGATTAAAGCCCGGTGAGAAAGTACGCATGCCCGACTCCCCGTTCGTTCACCTGTTTGTCGCCGACCGGGAGGCAGAACTCGAAGGAGCCGGCCGTCTCGGTGCGGGCGACGCTGCCCGGGTGTCGGCTTATCCGGGACTTGCGCTTACGGCCGGCCCCGAGGGCGCGGAAGTGCTGGTCTGGGAAATGGACAAAGCGATCCGCTTCGAGTGACGGACGCTCTCGCCAGCTGCCGCTGCTTCAATGTCCCGCGATCGAGCTACACCGGGCAGGAGGGCAACATTCCCTCAGGGGCGTTCGGCGAGACAGTGACCTCACGGCTCGGCAGCGAAGCGGTCTCCCGCGCCGCGGTACCGGAACTTGCGGCCGTCGGGGGCACCCAGGATGGCGAGCCAGCCGGGGACAAGGGCCTGTGTGCAGACGACTCCGGGGCCCCCGAGGCCAAGGCAGCCGTCTGGCCACATAACAGCGGAGAGTGAACTGACGGTGATGTCCGCAGCCTTGAGTTGGAGGCGTGCCGCGAGGTCAGCTTTGACTCGGTCGATGACGGTCACGTCCGGCGTGGCGGCGGGCGGAGCAGCGGGCTGAAGCGTTGGCGGGATGGTGACCTCGACGGCGAGCGTCGGCAGGCGCTTTGGACCGGGAGTCTCCTCACCGGTCGAGCAGGCCGCGAAGCTCACGGCAGCGACCATAAACGCAGCGAGCAGTTGGCGGATCATGATGGTTCCACGGTAGCGGGGATGCGCGGCAGGGCCGGGCAAGAGCAGGCGTCGATTCAATGGAAGAGGCGTTTGTAATGGGCACTTTGAAAAAATTGCTCGAGGATCGTGCGGGCGTGGACCGGCATCTCGAGTGAGGCAAGTTCGTTCGGGCCCCAATACTTGAACGCCTGCCCTTCGTTCACTTCGAGTGCGGCCTCATCCAGGTCCGGGTCGGCGTAGTAAACGTGGTAGAGGTCGGTGATCGATGTTGGGAAGTCGGGGTCCTTACGGAACATGCCGTAGAGCTTGAGGTCATCGAGGAGGACGCCGGTCTCTTCTTCGAACTCACGGAACGCGCCAGCGTCCGGGGCTTCGCCGGGTTCGAGGATGCCGCCGGGGATGGACCAGGCATTGGGATAGCGGTCGGGCGGGAGGTCGGCGTCGCGGAGCTGAAGGAGCGCACGGCCCCAGCGGTCGAGGGCGATAACTCCTACACCAGCTTTGTACGGCTGCAGGAGCGCGACTGTCCCGCGATAAGAGTCAGTGGCAAGGAAGCGGCCAAGCAAGTTGCGAGTCCCGGGATTCATCGCAAGGGCCCCGAATGTCCGCGGGTGGTGGTACTGGAAGTCGAGGCCCTCGAAGACCTGGATACGTTCTCGTGGGACGCTGTCATCGGCGAAGAAGATGTGAAGGCGGCAGGGCAGGAGTTCGGGAACGTCCTCCGGTGTGACGGTTTCGAAGAAGCGCAAGCGTTCGAGGCGGATGCCGGTTTCCTCCTCGAACTCCCGCAACGCCGTCTCGCGAGGTGACTCTCCCGCTTCGCGGCCGCCACCGGGGGATGTCCAGCGGCCGATTCCAGCGGGCGGCACATCGTCGCTGCGTTGCTGAAGGAGAATCGAACCATCTTCGGCGATGAGCATGACCGTGCTGCCTTCGCGGCCGCTGCCGGGTGCTATGTGGGGCATGGTTCGAGGGTAACGACCGGCGGGTTGCATGGCGAATAGCGAAAGGGTGGGGTGTAATTCGAGCACAGCGCGTGGTGGTTCGAGCGAACAGGCCGGACCGGCGCGGGGGGAACTGGCAGATGACATACACGATGGTGTTGTTGCGGCACGGCGAGAGCACGTGGAACCAGGAGAACTTGTTCGCGGGCTGGCACGACGTTGGGCTTTCGGAGAAGGGGCTGGCGGAAGCAAGTTTGGCCGGCGAAATGATGGCGGCGGCGGGCCTGCGATTCGATGTCCTGCACACGTCGCTGTTGCGGCGAGCTATCCAAACAGCCCAAATTGCGCTCGATGTCATGGACCAGCACTGGATACCCGTGAAACGTTCGTGGCGGCTGAACGAACGGCACTACGGGGCACTACAAGGACTGAACAAGAAGGAAACGTCGGAGAAGTACGGCGCGGAGCAGGTGTTCGCGTGGCGCCGAAGCTACGATGTGCCACCGCCGGCGTTGGAACTCCACGACCCACGGCACCCGCGCAACGAACCGCGCTACGCTTCGTTGGCGCCGGATGTGCTCCCCGGCACTGAGTGCCTGAAGGACGTGGTCACGCGGTTTCTGCCTTACTGGTACGACGGGATCGTCCCGGATCTGCGGGAGGGAAGAACGGTCCTCGTGGGCGCGCACGGAAACACCATCCGCTCGATGGTCAAGCACCTGGACGGCGTGAGCGATGATGCTATCGCGGAGTTGAACATCCCGACCGGGATCCCCCTGGTGTACGAGCTCGATGGTGATTTGCGGCCGCTGAAATCGTATTACCTCGGCGATCCCGATGCGGTGAAGGCGGCCGCGGAAGCGGTGGCGCGGCAGGCGGGGTAAGCGGTAGCCGAGAGGGCTATACTGGGCGCATGCCGACGGCGCGAAAATCACCAGTCCCTCAACTTGA
>JANPDX010000409.1:0-6391 GCA_031431695.1 Dehalococcoidia bacterium | reverse complement strand
ACGGCGTTCGACTGGCCGGGCCGCACGGCGCTCATCATGGGCAGCGAGGCGGAGGGTGTGGGGCATCTGCTGTTGGAAGAAAGCGACTTCAAGGTCGGGCTGCCAATGGACCCGCGGGTGGAATCGCTGAACGTTGGCGTGGCGACCGGGGCGCTGGCGTATTTGTGGCGACGGCAGTGGCCGGGGTGAGCCCTCACCCCCGGGTAGGGATTCTGCTCTCCCACTGCGGTGGGCGAGGGGAGTTACGCTGGGGACCATGCCGGTATACTCGGATGCCAGTGGCTACTGACATCGCGACCCCAGGCCGCATCCGTCATGAACCGGTGCGGCCGCCGCTGAAGTGGGCGGGTGGCAAGCGGTGGCTGTTGCCTCGCTTGCAGCCAATCTGGGCGGAGCATTCTCATCGCCGGTTGGTGGAGCCGTTCGCGGGCGGACTTGCCGTGACGCTCGGGCTTCGGCCGGAGCAGGCGCTGTGCAACGACGTCAACCCGCACCTTATCAATTTTTTCAGGCAGGTGCAGGCCGGGCTGACGGTGACGTTGCCGATGGTGAACGACTCGGCCGTGTACTACGGGCACCGCGAGGCGTTCAACTCGCTGGTGCTGGCAGGGAACGCCTACTCGCCGGTGGGGGCAGAGTTGTTCTACTACCTCAATCGCACCGGGTTCAACGGCCTTTGCCGCTTTAACCGCAGCGGACTGTTCAACGTCCCGTTCGGGCGTTACGCGAAGATCGGCTATCAAGAAGACTTCCTGAACTATGTGCCCGTGCTCTCAGGCTGGGACTTCAGCGTTGGCGATTTTGCCAGCCTGGCGGTGGATTCATCGGACTTCGTCTATGCCGATCCCCCGTACGACGTGGAGTTCACGAGCTACTCGCAGGGCGGCTTCGACTGGCCCGACCAGGTTCGCCTGGCGGAGTGGCTCTCAGCTTTGGATGGCCCGGTGGTGCTTTCGAATCAGGCAACGCCGCGGATCGTGGAGCTGTACACGTCGCTCGGCTTCGAGTTGGACTTCCTGGATGCTCCACGAATGATTTCCTGCACCGGGGATCGCACCAAAGCGCGCGAAGTGTTGGCTACGCGGAACCTGTAAGAGCGCCGGCGTAGCAATGCCGTTCGGGCGGGTGGCTGTGCCCGAAAGTCTCTCTTCGGCATGTCGCCGAGCGGCGTAGGGTGTAGCAATGGGCGAAGTAGCAGCGATCAAAACGGTCAGCCTGACCCGCGAGTTCGATGGCCGCGTGGAACTCGACCACGTTGCCCTCCGTATTGAGCGTGGCGAAGTCTTCGGGTTCCTTGGGCCGAAGGTGGCCGGACACGGCCCTCCCGGACGGTCGGGCTGTGGGGTCAGCACATTGGTCGCGGTTTCGGCCTATGTACTGCACGCGATTGGCCTGCTGGTGGAGAGCCTTGCCGATGCGCGCAAGTTCACTCCGTTCTACTGGGCGGACGCTTCGAAAGCGCTGGTCGGAGACTACGAGCTGTGGCGGCCAACGAGTGTTATTGGGCGTGGCGCTGGTGCTGCTCGGGCTTGCGGTGCTGGCCTTCGAACGGCGGGATATCGGCGGTGGCCGGGAAGTGAAGTGGGGCAGGATCAGGCGGTTGGGGCGAGGGGGTGATGATTCGGTCTCTGGGCCGGAAGAGCGCTTGACGACGTGAGCGCGGCCTGCGTGGGAGCGGCCGATGTCGCTGATCGTCCGGACGATCAGCGAAGCGGGCACAGGCGGCCATAGTCCATCGTTCCTAAGTGGCGGACAATGGTGACATGAAGATCATTGTTTGCACCGACGGTTCCGAGCGTTCGATGGCGATCCTTCCGCATGTCGCGCGTCTGGCGCGCGCACTTGGGGCCGAGATTGTGCTCACCAGGGTCCTGGACCCCCGTGTCGATGCCGCGAGCGTGGTGATGCCGAAGCTCGACGAGGCAGTGGCCATTGTTCAGGCGAAGTGGGAAGACGATCTTCAGAGCCGTCTCGCCCGCAATGGGATCGATGGATCGGTTGTCGTGCCGCATCGTGAATGGAGCAAGGAAGTAGCTGACGCGATCCACGGCGCCGCCGATGAACAGGGCGCAGTGATGATTGCGATGGCTTCGCGGGGCGCCGGCGCGCTACGTCATGCGTTACTTGGCAGTGTCGCCATGGGTGTCATCTCGAAGGCTGCCGTGCCGGTGATGACGGTCGGCGGGGCCGATGAGGAACCGAGCAGCAGCGGTGAGTACCACCTCGTGGTGACGTCCGACGGTTCGGCTGATTCGCGCAGCGTATTCGCGGGCCTTGCCGCCCTCCTGGTTCCAGGGAAGGTTCGAGTCACGCTTCTCGAAGTCGTTGTGCCGCGCTCGGGCGAACCATCCCAGGCCGCGGAAGAACGCTGCCGCGTCTACCTTCAGTCCTTGCTTTCACGGCTGCCCGCAGGGGTCCCGAGCGCTGTCGCGGTTCGTGTTGTGCCGCTGGGGGCCGGAGTCGATACAGCGATTTCCGTTACAGCGCAGGAGCTTGGAGCGGACGCCATCGCGATGGCGACGCATGGGCACAGTGCGCGGCGGCACCTTGTGGCGGGCAGCATCGCGCTGGGTGTTGTCGCGAACGGGAAACTGCCGGTGATCCTGGTAAAAAGCCAGCCGGTAGCGTGATCGAAGCGGGGCACGGCTCGGCTCGGCCGCAGCGGTTTCAGCCGTCCCTTCGGTGGCGCTTGGGGCGGCGCGGCTATGATCGGGGCGGGTGGTGTTTGCCTCCCTATACGTCGTATGGAGTAGCCAACGCAGCTCGTGGACTCTGATGCACGCGCGGGGCGTAGCGCTCCCTATCAGTCGCGCCTTTCGTTCGACGGGCGCCTGGGGCGGCCTCCCTTATGGTCGGGGCTATGGAGCGGGTGCCGAGAGCGTAGCGCTCCTTATCAGTCGCGCCTTGCGTTTGTCGTGCGCGTGGGGCTGGTTGGCAACGCAGCTCGTGGACTCTGATGCACGCCGAGAGCGTAGCGCTCCCTATCAGTCGCGCCTTGCGTTTGTCGTGACCGGACACGGCCTCGCTTACGGTCGGGGCTATGAAGCGGGTGGTGTTCGTTGTTTACCAGGGGCGTTTCCACTTGCTCCAGTTGAACGGTTCGATGCCGGTTTCGGTGAGCTGCCAGATGGTGGCCTCGGCTTTCCCGCCGCTGATTTCGAGGAAGCCGATGGTGCCGAGTTGGGTATCGAGGTTTCGCGGGTAGGTGGGCGAGCCAGGGTTCACACACAACACGCCGTCGATGGTGTCGATGGCCTCGACGTGGGTGTCGCCGTAGATGAGGACGTCCAGTTCGGTGGTGCCGAAGTAGCGGACCATCGCGCGGTCGAGGGTCAGGTGGGGCGGGTACTGGGGGATGGGCACATCGTGGGTCAGGCCGACCTTGAGTCCGTCGAGGTCGAGGAGCCAGGACTCGCGCAGGCGATGGTGGTCAGGCTGGATGGGCCGGCCGCCAGAACCTTCCTCGCCGTTGCCGCGAGCGGCCCAGGTGGGGGCGATGTCGTGGAGTTGATCGATGACGACGAGGTCGTGGATGTCGCCCGCGTGGAGGATGCAGTCGACTCCGCGGAAGGCGTCGAAAACCTGGGGCCAGAGCTCATAGCGAGCCTCGGGGATGTGGGTATCAGAGATCAAACCGATGCGCATGGGGGATTAAGCAACGAGCGACGAGCAATAAGCAACGAAGGAAGAGGAAGAACCTATACTGCTGGCGTGAAGATCCTCCTCTTTTCGAACAGCGACGCAGATGGTGCGTTCACGGGCGGCGTGGGATGGGGCACGCTCCTGAGCGAGCCCGGTGAACCAAGATTTGAAGTGACTTCCGTTGGCTTCTTTCCAGCGTCGCCCTCGGCGGCCACGTACGCGGCGCGAAAAGTGAAGCAGGAACAGCCCGATGTTGTCGTCTTCCCGATCGGCACTTATGCGTTCACCATTGGCTACGTGGAGTTCCGGATTCAGCGGCTTTTCGGGCGGCGCGCTGCAGCCTGGTACAAGCGCATGGAGTTGCACTTCGACCGCACGACGCGCTCCCCCGGCACCGCCCCTGGCGGGCTCAACAGGTTCGCGCGGACACTGCTCCGCCGCACGATTGGAGCCGAACCCGCAGTTTCACGAGCAGAGGCGACCGCCAACGTAGCGGCAACCCTCGACGCGCTCTCGCAGTTCGAAGACACGACTGTCATCGTGGCTACCCGCTATCCCGGCATCGGGCAGAACGCCAGACAGCCGACGGCGAAGTACCGAACCCTGTTCCTCAATGAGGTGACGGCCATGGCGAGCGCCCACCGCTTTCCGGTTGTGGACATCGAGCAAGTACTCGCCGGGCCTGGCCCAATTGAGCAGTACTTCCTCGATGACGTGCATCTCAGTCCGAGCGGGCACCGGTTGCTCGCAGCAGCGATCCGCGAGGCTATCGCAACGTCTGCCTGAGTTGAGTTGTGCCGGCTTTGCATGCCGGTTCACTGGCGGGAGCCTGACCTATACTTCGCCGTATGAAGGCGCTGATCCTTGGCGATAGCGACAGCGATGGCTCGCGCACTGGCGGCGTGAACTGGCCGGACATGGTCGTGGCCGACCTTAGCGCGTCGGGGATGGAACTCGAGTTCGGCTCCGTTCGGTTCTCCGCCATCCCTACGAACTCGCCGACGTATGCCGAACGAAAAGTACGAGAATTGGCGCCTGACATTGTGATCGTGCCGATCAGCGCATGGGTGTTCACCATTCAGTTCGTGGAGTACCGGGTTGAACGCCTGCTCGGCAAGCGCGCGGCACGCCTCTACAAGCGTTGGGAAACCCGGTTCGAACATGCCACGCGCAAGGGCGCTGCCCAACCAGCGGGCATGAACAAGGCTGGCCGTAGCCTGATCCGCGGGATCATCGGCACCGAGTCCCAAACCAGCGCCGCCCAACTGGCCGCAAACTATCACGAACTCTTCCGCGTGCTGGCGCGGTTCGAAAACACCCAGATCGTTGCGATGATGTACCCGGGAATCAACCGGGCAACCCTGCCTGGCAAAGTTGCCCGGATACGCGCGGACTTCGTGGCGCGCGTGAAGAAGTCGGCCGATTCGTTCTGGATAAGCTGGGTGAGCGGCGAAGACATGTTCCCGTTTTCGATCGACATGAAAGCTTTCGCTCTGGACGAAGTACACTTCAACGAAGCGGGTCACCGCAGAATCGCCGATGCGATGCTGAAAGCGATTCAGCCGCTGGCGACTGCTGAGACGGCCCGGAGCTAACGGCGGCCGGCACGCGCGCCGGATTCGGCGACATGGCGCTCCATCGCGCTGACGCGCGCGCGGCGGTCGGCGGTGACCGCTTCGGTCCGCGAGAACAATTGCAGTAGGGCGACGCTGACCATGACCACTACACCCATGAGGACGAGCGTTTGGCGGATGCCTACCTGGTCGGCGACGATGCCGATGGGAAGCGCGAAAAGGCCGAACAGGCTCCAACTGAGCATCGAGATCGACTGGACGCGGCCCTGGTAGGCCTCGTCCGTGCTCGACATGGTGAGGGCGTTGTTGATCCCCTGGAAGCCTCCGGCGAGTCCGCCAACGGCGACCATCGCAAGCAGCCCGAACCAGAGGTTCGATGCGAGACCGAGGCCAATTAAGGACGCGCCAAAGGCAATGGCGAGGATGGGCTGAGCCACCCATGCGCGCTTGCTCTGAGCATACGTAGCGACGAGGAGGGTCGCTCCAACAGCGCCAACAGCGCCGAACGACTGCAGCGCCCCGAGCCCACCAGAACCGGCTCCGTAGACGTCCTTCGCGACCGAGGGCAGGAACGACTGGTACGGAAAGCCAACCATGATGACGGCGAACGAGGTGAGGACGAGGACGGTTATCGAGGGGCGGTTCTTCACATAGCGGAGGCCGTCTGCCATATCGGCCAGGGGCGAAACGTTGACTTCTCGCGGCTTCGGATTGCCTGGCGGCAACTTGAGCATGGTGAAGGTGGCGAGGAAAAACCCGAGCGTCGTCATGTAGTACACGCCGCCAATGCCGATGACGCTGATAGCGATGAAGGCGCCGGCAATGGACGGGCCGATGACGCGGGTGCTGTTCATGCTGAGCTGCTGGAGGACGACGGCATTGCCGACGGCGGAGCGGTCGACGAGTTCGCCGATGAAGGCCTGGCGAGCGGGGCCGACGAAGGCGAAGCCGGCGCCCTGGACGACGCCCGCGACGACGAGCATCCAGAACTCGATGCGGCCGAGCTCGATCATGGTGGCAACCCAGGCGGAGTTGAGGGCGATGATCATCTGGCAGGTGAGGAGCAGGTTTCGTTTGGGCAGGCGGTCGGCGAGGACGCCACCCCAGAGGCCGAGAATGAGCTGGGGCAGCCCGAAGGCAATCATCACGGCGCCGAGTGCGCTGTTCTTGCCGGT
>JANPDX010000408.1:0-43071 GCA_031431695.1 Dehalococcoidia bacterium | reverse complement strand
AATCGTGCCGCCCTCTCCCGTGGGAGATGCGTCCGGCGTGATCGCGGCGAGGTTCGTGCCCCAGACCGGATCGGTGCCCGTCACCGTGGACCACGCGCCCGTGAGGAACGCGGGCGAAACATCGACGGTTCCAGCCGCCGCCAACTGAAGCAGTCCGAGCTTGAACGTCTGCCCCGTGCCGACCTTCTGATTGTGCTTGATCGAGACGCGGACCTTCTTCCCGCGCAGGTGCGCCATGTGCGACCCGATGACCCATTGAGAGAGCATCATCTTTTTCCCGGCGACCGACGCGATCATGGAACCGTAGTAGCGCGACTGAAGCCCGGTGTCCTGAGCGCCCGCCGTGTCGATCTGCGCCCACGCAAGGTTTGAAGCGACCGAGGCAGTTACCGACCACCTATCGGCAACGACGCCTCCGCGCGTCGTAGTCGAGATTCCCACGATGGCCGTCGAAGCCGCCAGCACGCGCTGCTGAACCATGAAGCCGCCGTTTGTCAGGATGTTCCTGTCGTGCATCCCGTCGTTATTCAGAAGCGAGATCACGCCGTTCTCGTCGATGGTTTTTGTCCTGCGATCCGCCGTATCGACGTACCGGGAAACCTTGTTCGCCGCAGGGGTTGCGGGCGCTGCGCTTTTCGTCATCAGGTCGTAGCTCATCTATCCGATCTCCAATGTGGACCCTGCGCCGATTTCCGTGGTGACTGCCGAGACAAACTCGTAGTAGGGCGAAACGTATGCCGAGTAGCCCGCCGTAATCGTGACGTTTGCAGCGGGAGCGAGCTTGGAAAGCGCGAGGTCGCCCGCACCCGAGGGAGTCGCGCTAACCAGAGTCAAGCCAACCCGCTTCAGGAATTCCCCGTCCGTGATCGTCCCGCAGGTGAGCAGCGTAGGCCCAAGCGTTTCACGAATCCCCAGAACTGTCGGGGAAGCAGCCGTCCCGCCGATCTGCCCGCCCACCACGACCTTCGCTGCGAGATCCGTCGTCAGGTTCGTTACGTCGCTCTCGGCAATCGGAAGCGTGACGCTGGAAGTCCCTGCGCCTATGGTGGTCCTGACCGCCGCCGCGTTCGCATCGTCGAGGATCGTGAGCGCGAAGTCCGTCAGCGTCTTCGCAGCGAGCGCGCCCGCGCTGGACTTCGCCGGAAACGTGTTCGCTGCGAATGTGACCTGCGTGAAGGCGTCGGCTCCGGTCCCGATGCTGAGCGAATCGACTGCGATGATCAGCGCGGCCAAGGCTGTCAACGTGGCGTCGAGCGGCTGCTTGTTCCCGAGGTCCGTCACGAGTCCAGTGACATCGCTTTCCGCGATCGGCAGCGTCACCGAACTTGTGCCAGCGCCAATCGTCGCGCGCACAGCCGCCGCATTCGCGTCGTCAAGGATCGTGCGCACGAAGGCCGACAGATCAGCGAGCGACCACGTTCCCGCCCCCGTTGCATACGGCATCTTGTCCGCGGCCGACACCAGGGCCGCGATCGCGGTCAGATCCGTATCAAGAGGCTGCGACGCCGCCTGCGCAGCAGCGGCCGCACCGGCAGCATCGAACTCACCTACATGAAACCAAGGGTCGGTGAGGCTCATCTAGATCACCTCGTAGCCGTAACCAATACGCACGGACCGCTGAGTAGTATCAGGAAACACCATCGACACCAAAAGATCGTCCGTCGCCGCAACCGAAGCAAGATCACCGGAAAGACCAGCCGCGGCACTACACACCGCAGTCCCATGAGCTTGAATCGTATTTGCGAAATTCGACGCAACAGGAATAGACAGCCTAAACGTCGCCAACCCAGCAGCTGTCGGCGTCACAAGAACAGCGCCGAAACCATGGACGACAGCATCAGAATGAATGTAATTGAACTGACCAGGCGTCAATCCAGAGACATTCAAAACGGCCGTGGCCGAAGGATTATAAGTCAATCCAGAACTGGTCGAAACCGGAACAACATCCCCTGCGTTCTCCTCCCACATCTGGTAGTTCCGCGCAACCCCCTGACCAAACTGCGCATTAGCGAAACGCACCGTCGACGTCCCCTGCGACAACAACTTCACCGTGCACGTCGTCGCGTCGATCGGCAACTTGATCCTGCCGACATCGCGCCCCTCGACGGGAACGCCGAACCACGCACCGACACCCAACCCGGCACCCGTAACATTGAACACCTTGCGCGCAGTCAGCCCACCTGTCCCGTTATAGACGAGCTCGATCGCCGCGCCAGTCCCCGACACCAGGTAGCACTGAATCGCCAGCGTATGCCGCTGCCCGGGGTGGAATTGAAGTTCCTGCGTCACCCCACCCTCTGTTCCCGTCGTCGCAATCTGGACCGCATACGTACCCGTGCGCCCGCTCGCCGGCGCCGCCACCCTCGAAATCGTCATGCCACCAGCACCAGTACTCGTCCAGTCATTCGGCAAAGTCACACCCGCGTTCCAATCCTGGAAACCGCCATGCTTCACCAGATTGCCCCGCGGCGTTGACCATTCCATCGAGCCGAATTCGTACTCGATGCGACGACGATCACGATTCGTCCGGTCAATCACCTTCTGCCCAAGCCCCTGAATCAGCCCATCCTTCATCTGCCGAACGAACTCCTCAAGCCTGTCGATCCGCTGATGAGGATCCTCCTGCGGATCGGAAATCGGCGCAGTCCCAATGCTCTGGTCAAGCCAGTACGGCCACTTCCGATCCGGCGGAAGCCAACGCGCATGCTCGAACTCCTTGTTCGCCTCAGTGGTCACTCACTCTCCTCCTGCCAAAGCCCCTCGCCACGCTTCGCGGCCGCGCGCTCCAGATCCGCGAACTCCTTCTCGAAAAGAAATTCGTAATGCAAGAGCGCCTTGCCGTGCCCATGCCTCACGAGCTCGCGCTGCACCAGGACCCCATCCCCAACATACACGTACGCCAGGCGCCGACCGTACTCGTCCTTCTCGTCCTCCCGGCCCACGAGGTAGATCGGCTTGTCCTTCACCATCGCCTCAAGAGCAGCAGTCGCCTCCGCGCTCCAGAACTTCGCCTTCCCCTTGCCCTCATGCGCCACCTCGGGAGCATCAACCCCTTTCAGCCTCACCTTGGTCCCATCCATAAGCTCGAAGGTGTCACCATCCAACACGGCCCTTACCCGCGCCTGCGCACGCTCAGGAAGACGCTCAATCACAGCCCGCTCCCGCTCGCTGATCTTGTCGAAATCCACCTTCTTCCCATCAACCTTCACCAGGTCGATCGCATGACGCTCGCGATTGAACCACGCCTTGCCGGTCTCCATCTTCTCTTCCAACTCCTCGACGCGATCCTTGTCATCCGCATCGCGCGCAGTCTTCATCTCCCCCCTCACCGCGCTCATCCAGCTCGCCGCGCGCGCCCGCCGATCGACCTTCGTGACCTTGATGCCAGTCGCGCCCTCGAGCAACTGCTTGTCCGCATCCAACATAGGAAGCCGATCGCCCTTCTTCCGCGTCCCTGAAAAGGGAAGGAATTCCCCGGCTCCCTCCAAGAAGGAATTCGGCTTCCGCTCCACGCGCGCATTAATCTCCTCGGAAGAGAAACTGTCGGGCTTCTCCTTGTTCGCCTTCCGCATGGACTCCACATCGCGCGCCCGCTGGTACTTCTTCACGTCACGCGTCATGCGGCCAAACGGCGTCAAAAGCGTCCCCGCCATCGTACCGAGCTTGCCACTCACCTCCGCAGGATCCGAAGCGCCCAGGATCATCGCGAACTGGATCGCAGGCCCAGGAGCGCCAACGCCACCAACGCTGCGATCGACGGCCTCGCCCATGCGCCCCTTGAGGATCCACTCCATCATGCCGAACACCGGCAAATCCTCCGTGGAGAGGAAACTCTCGCTCTTCTCGTCCGACGAAACTCGCACGCCATCGTTATCGCCCTGGCGATCGAATCCCTTGGCCGCCGGCAGACCCGCAATCCCCCCCGGCCGACGCCACAGGTAGTACCCAGCACCCATCATCGTCCCAAACGTCATCATCCGCGCCGAACGCTCCACCGCAGACATCCGCTCCAGAGGATTGAAGGCGCCCAGCAATCGCGTCGTCATCCGCGCAAACTTCGTCGGATAGACCGGGAACATCATCAGAGGCCAAGACAGCGGCGAGTCACGGAACTTCCGGAGCGAAGGATGGATCGCCTGGTAGTCGAAAGCGAAAGCGTCCGTGACGCGACGAATCGACTTGTTCAGCTGCCGCGACTCCGCCATCAAGTCGCCAGCCCTCAACATCTTCCCACCCGACAGCTCCCCGTAAGGACTCAACCCACGAGCCCGAAACTCACTGATCGTCAACGCACGCTTGAAGTAATTCTCAATCGAACTGTAGGCCACCAACGTCGCATCGGTAATCTTCTTCAACGCACCCGTCACCTGGACATCACCCGTGACACCAGTACCCAACGCCCAAGTGGGCACCGCATCCCAGCTCGCCGGGAGAAGCGACTCGAGAAGGCCCCGCGCAGGAGCCATCATCCCGCGCACCGCGCCCGTTTCACCGCGCGCCATTCCAACGAGCCCCTTGAAGAACTGGCCCATCGAATAAATGCCGTACTGAGCGGAGCCACCGATCACGTTCCGCAGCAATGTCTTCACGCTCGACAACACAACGGTTTTCACAAAATTGCCGACGTTCTTCATGAGCTTCATCGCCTTCCCCATCTCGGCGCCGGCGCCAGCGACCTCCACCCACTTGTCGTAAAACGCCTTCGGAATGATCTTGCCCGCGCCCAACACCTCGACCTCCCCGATCTTCGCGGGAATTCTCACCCAATCCTTCGGGAGCACCGCTTTCGCAGGCCAGTCCCTCCCCGCCACATTTACGATGTCGTGAACGTGATCGTTCCACGCCTTCTCGGAAGACAACGCCTCCTCGTAAGCCGACCACCCCTTCGCGAAATCCTTCTTGTACCCCTCGGCCCCCTTGCGCTTCATCCGCGGCGTCGCCAACTTATCCCGCAACATGATGCCGGCGTCACCACCCACCGCATCCAACTGCTCAAAGATGTGGTGAAAGTACCCCTGCTGGTGCCCGACCACACCGTAGAGCTTGTGCAGCTCCTCGCGCCGCTTCACCCAAGCCAGCACGGCATCCTGCTCATGCGTCGCGAGATCGAACCACGCGGCCTTCGCCTGATTCACCGTGAGATGCTTCGCGCCCAACGGCTTCGCGCCGAAGATCGGATTCCCGTTCTTGACGCGAAGAATCGTCTCGGCCGCATCCACCAGCGCCGCCACACGCGCCGGCCTGACTCCAAACGCACCGCCGATCACAGGCAATCCGCGCAACTGCCGCGCGATCGCCGCGCCCCGAGCCTCCCCGAACACCTTCGTCACGAACGCCATCGTCTTCCTGCCAGCCAGCGCCTTCTCAGGCCGCACCAGACCTTCCTGCTTGCCCCGGCCGGTACGAACCTCACGCTGGAGCACAGAAGACTCGATCCTGGCACCAACCTTGCCACCAGCGATCGACTGAAAATGCTCTTCCCGGGAAGCGAGGAAGTTGCCCCCCCGCCACTTCTCATACTTGGTTGGCGCGTACAGACCCTTGCCACGACGGCCCCCAGCCTGCGTGCCACCGCCCCCAGCCTGCGTTCCGCGCCCCCCAGGACCGTTTCCACCCCCCGCCGCCTGCTGGCCCTTTGCAGGGGCGGCTACAGAGGGCCCGGCCCCCCACGACCACGCGCGCGCGCCCGATCCTTGATGAGGTTCTCCATCCGGCCACGAACCCGGGCAGCAGCCTCCTCCCCCAGATCGGCCTCAATCCGATGCCACAGATTCCTGATGTAATCCGGTCTGGAAGAATCGTAGAGCTTCACGAGCTCGTCAGCGAGCTGCGCCTCGACCGACCGACCACCACCCTCAGCGACCTGCTTCGCAAGAGCCTGCACCTGCCGCTCGCCGTGAGAAATCTGCCTACCCTCACCACTCGGCTCCCACCGGGCCTGCGGCTTCCCACCCTTGAAATCCACCCCGCTAGAAGCCTCAACAACAGCCTCAGGCTCCAGCTTCGTATGCTTCATCCCGGCGTTCAGATCCTCCCACATATCGACACCGGACTGCTTCGCCTGCCGGCGATCGAACATCGCGTCCTCGCCAACGCTCACCATGGACGGTGAATTAATCGCATCCGACACATCTTCTCCGCCGCCAAACAACAACGGCTCATCCTTCCGTCCAAGAGCATCCGACAGCACACGCTTCGCGTTCTCAATCTGCGGATGCCAGTTCTTCGGATGATTACTCCTGGCCGCGCGCTCCTCCAACTGCCTCAACGCCCGCTTGGCCTTCACGACCTCCTTCGGCAGGCGCGGCCTCTCCCATTCCGGAATATCACTCCCTGGAGGAAAGCGCTTCACGCCCTCCTTGGTCTTCACAATAGGAACACGCCCAAGGTCTTCGTGGCCATCCTCCATCGGAATATCTGGAGTCTCGCGCCCGATCTTCTCATCGGGAGTCGAATGCCCTTCCTTCCGGCGCCACTCCTGAGTCTTCGTCCACTCATCCTTCGGATATTTCTTCTTCGAGCCCACCTCACCCTTCGGCTTCTTCGCAGCAGGCTTACCACCGCGCCTCCACTCCGCGCGAACCTCCTCAAGCCGATTCAGGATGTGACCCCGCTGCTTCAAAAGGCGATCGCGACTGACAAGATCCCGAGACTTCGTCGCCTTCTCAAACCCCTTGATGTCCGACTCGACAGACGCCAACTGCCTCTTCAGCGCCAGCCCCTCTTCCATCACAGACCCATAAACCCGGCTCGGCTCCTCAACCTCGCTCAAGCGCCCATGCGGATACTTCGCCTCATTCTTCGCGGCAAGCCTGATCTCCTTGATCGCCCCCGGCTTCCGACCAGCCGCCGTCGTCACCTTCTTCCCCTTGGGAGCGTCAGCACCGCCAGCCTTCGTCTGCGGCAACTGCTTCTTCGAAGGTTTCGGCTCATTCACACGCTGAGGCGCCTCAATCCCACGATTCTCCCAGCTCGACTGGTTCCTACGAGCGAGATCACGGCCACCACCGTCCATCAACTCACCAAGCTCCGCATCACGACCACCACGAGCCCTGGTCTGCGGCACCGACTTCTTTGAAGGCTTCGGCTCATTCACAGGAACACGATCACCCGGCCCACGATTCTCCCAGCTCGACTGGTTCCTACGAGCGAGATCACGGCCACCACCGTCCATGAGATCACCGAGCTCCTGGTCGCGACCACCCCTCGCCGGCGGCTTCGGCTCATTCGCGCGCCGCTCGTACTGCTTCCTCGACATCGCATTACGCCCACGCATCTTCTGATCGCGCTTGCGACTCGCCACAGCCTTCCTCTTCGGCCTCGGCTTGCCCTGATCCAGCACCTCGCCAAGCGTGCGCTGATCAACAGCCTCTCCACCGTGATCCATCACATCACCCAGCTGGCGACCCTGCGCAGACTGAAAGCCACGGCCTGATTCGCCAACAACATCAACCGGAGGCGGAAGACGACGCCCGCGATGATCAGACATGCCAGGGAACGACTCCCGAGGACGGGAAGGACCCATCTCGCCGCGAGAAGGCAACCCACGATACCGGGACCGCGCCTGCCCGATCTCAAGACGACTCGGGACACCTCCCGCCGACGTCACCCGATTCCGACCAGGGCCACGCTCCCGAACAAACTGCCGCGCATTCGGAGACAGCGCACGAGCCTTCTGCCGCGCAATCTCCCTACCCGGCATCTGCGCCATCGGCGGCTCACCCGCCATCTCAGCCATGGGGATTTCCTCGGGACGCACACCCGCCATCGGAACTCCATCCCGATGCCCAAGCGGAACGCGTGGCTCCTGCGACCCATGCGGATTCCGATCAACCCACCGATCAAAAAGATCCACCGCGACCTCACGACCCCCGCGACCCATCTTCTTCGCACTCGACTTCGCGATCGCGCGAGACACCTCCTCCGTAACCTGCATCGCCGCCTTCTCACCAAACTTCGCGGTCAACCTCCGCATCGCCCCAGCGCCCATCTTTGCGCCTTCAACAAGCTCACCGCCAGCGACATTCAACGGATCTTCAACAATCGTCCGGATCCCGTGAGACGCATCGCCGCCCCCCATCCACTCCATCGCCTTGAAAGTCGCCGGAGTGAAATGCTCCTGCATCCACGCGATCGCGCCGTACCCATCAGGCCCAACCCCATGCTTCGTACGCAGGTCCTTCTGGTGCTCCTGGCGAGCCTCGTTCTCCTGATCACTGCCAGTCGCATACGACAGCATCCGCCCGGGAGCCTTTGCCAACAACTTCGCCCCAGACATCGCCGCCGCCCCCACCTTCCCCAGAACACCGGGAGCCTCCGCGATATCCTTCCCGGCCTCCTCCGAGCCCTCCCAGAGCGCCATCTGGGGAGCACCGAAAGCCCGACCAGCAGCACCCGAAGCCGCCTTCTGTCCCGACTTCACCCCGCTCCACGCGCGCGACAGCACGCCAGCATTCGGATCGCGTTGCTCACCACCAGTCATCAGCTCACGAAAAACATTCTTCGCAGAGCCACCATCCATCTCTTCAGGCGTCGAACGCTTCCCGAGATTGAGATTCCTCTTCTGCTGGCCCTGCCCGCCGCTCATGAAGTGAAAAAGATCAGGATCCACATCGCTCGCCTCCGCAGCCGCCTGCCCGTCCTCGCCTCCACCAGCCAACCAGCTAGTGTCGCCCGATTCCTCAAAATGCCGGAGCATGCTCTCACTCGAAGCGCCCACCCGCTTGCCGCGGCGCGCCATGTACTTCCGCGCAGCCAGCGCCAGAATACCCCGCTTGCGGCGCTCAGGATCCTGAACAACATTCACGCCATCCACGGGCACCTCCCTAGTCGTTAGTCAGCCGCTCGATTGTAGGTCTTGAATCCACGCTCGTCATACCCGCGAGGGACCACCAGACCCCTACTTCGCATCGTACTCCGCAGCCGCATCCTTCACCGAATCCTCAACATCGAGCTGATCCTGCTCACTACCATGCTCAGGGGCCTTGCCAGGAGCGTAAGGCGCAAAGCGATCATCGCCAACCTCCCCACCACGGCCCCCCTGCTCACCGCCACGCCGCTGCTCCTCACGCCGGCCCTGGTAGTCCTGATAGTCCTGCACGACCTCCTCCATCCGGCGATGCTTCTTCACCAACTGCTTCACGCGCTCAGCCTGAACTTCCGCCTTGGCCATCGCACGAGCATACGACTCAGAGGGCTTCTTGCCGTTCGAAGTCTCCTTGAATTTATCCATCGCGGCCGCGTCCTTCTGCATGAACGACAACTTCTGCAGCTCGGCATCGATACTCTTCTGGCTCGCCTCAAATTTCTTCTCGAACTCCTTCGCCTTCTTCTCGTTCGTCGCCAACGCCTTCACCGCATCACGACGCATCTCCGCATGCGCCTGCTGAGGCTTATCCGGATACAGCGCGCGAAGACCCGACGCCCGCTCCCCATACCCGAGCGAATCAGCCTCATCCTGCACCTCGTTCCAACCATCCTCGATCTTCTTCTGCTTCACATCGGCCGCCTTCTTCACCTCAGCGGCCTTCATGCGCAGCTTGTCGTTCTTCTCCAGCTCCGCAACCTGCGCCTGCCCCTGATACCCCGGAGGCATCTCGACCTTGAATCCGTACTTCCGCCCCAGCTCCATCGCCTTGTCCACCAGCATCTGCCCGTGACTTCCCAACATCTTCACACTGGCAGTCTGAGGAGTCTTGCCCCACTGCGACTTGTCCTCACGCACCAACCGCTTGCCGTCCGCACCATCCTTACCGCGATAGGAACCATCCGCGGCCTTGTAATCACCAGTCTGCGGCTCATCTGGATACTGCTTCACGTTTCCAAACGAATCCGTTTGACTCGTCGGCTGCTCAGCCCGATACCCCTCGTACCCGTCGTCAGGAGTCGGATCGATCCGCTCCCCACCAGCGCCGACCCCACCCATCATCACCGCTTCGCGCACAGACTCCGGATCCGTGTACTCCAGCGACACCTGATCCGCCAGCCCCTGCTTCATGTAATCGTCAGCGTAAGCGCGACCCTTTTTGACCTCCTCGTCCCACTTCCCCTTCTTCTCCTCATCACGCAACTGCTTCTCATGCTCAACCCTCTGGCGCTCCTCCTCAACGGCCGCAGCCCGATCACGCGTGCCCTGCCGCTGCTCGGAAGCATCCGCAGACCCGGGAGCATTGCGCTCCATGCGCGCACGCCAGGCCTGATAGGGAGTCGCGCGGCGCCGGCGAAGCTGCTCCTCAAGGCGATCGCTGTCCGTCGCGGTCGATCCACCCTCGCCGCGCGCCATCTGCTCCCGACTGAATCCGCCCACATTCCAACTCATGCCTAGTACCCCTTTCGAGCCGCCGCATGATAGGCATCGACACGCGCGTAGAACGCGTAAGACGACTCGCCGGGAACCCTCTTCGGCTCAATGCCTTGACGCCAGTCACCAGCGTACTCAACCGGGATCTGACCACCGCCACCACCACCGCCACCACCACCGCCACCACCACCACCACCACCACTATCGCCACCACTATCGCCATACCCATCATCAGACCCGCCCGAACCCTTCGAAGAATACGACGAAGCTCCGCTGTTCCCGCCCTCGAAACGCTGCGCTCCCTGGCTCGCGGCCGAACGACGCTGCTCCGCATCCTGGCGCCGTTGCTCAAGACCAAACGAATGCTCCTGGTTGTAGTAATCCGAATCCATCTGCTCGTTACCCCGAGCCTCCTCAGTGTCCCAACCCTGGCGATCCGTCTCAGCCAACGCGGCTCCCGTGCCGGCATTCTTCACCCCACGCATCGCAAGGTCGTCCTCGCGGCGCATGTTCCCCGCCTTCCTCATGCGATCCATGTCGCTCCGCCACGCAGCTTTCCGCGCGTCCATGCCAGGAGCACCGCCACTCTTCCACCAATCCGCAGAACTGGAAGAGCCCATAGAGCTATTCGTGCCCGCTCCCTGCCCACCGCCAAGGCCACCAAACCCACCCCCAGGCGCCTGATAGGTCCCCTTCTTCATCGGCTGACCATTCGCATCCCGACGAGGATTCCCCTGCTCATCGAGATCGAACATGCCGCCGTAACTGCCGTTGTTCGCGGTCCCATACTGAGCGCCGTTCTGGTTTTTGTACCAGTCGTAGGCACCGCCACTCGTCATCAACGCGCCAGGCATCGTTACCTCCCACCGCGCATCGAGGTGCGCTGAGCCTCAACCTTGAAACCATCCAACCGCCACGGACCCTTCGAGCTCTCAACGATTTCAAACTGCGGAGCGAATCCGCTCGTCCTCTCCTTCGTCGGCGGCACCCACCGGCGCCACACGCCATTCTTCATCGTCCTCTTCTGCCCGGCAACACCACCCTGGTGCACATCGACAGCGCCCTCCGAATCCATCGAGAACGTTTCGCTAGCACCCTCGCTAGTATCGTCCCCCTCGAAATAAAACCGCACACTCACGCCGGGGCCTGCCGTCCGACCGCCCATCGAGAGCGCCAACGACATCACCGAATGCTCTTCCATGGGATCATCGCCAACCGCCCCGCTCCGATAAACCCCATCATACGCCGTCGCGGCCGCAACTCCACCCGACACCGCGCCCAGGCAATCCGTGTACGTGTCCGGCTGATCCGCGAGAGCAATCACACCCGTCGCCGCCGCAGCGCCCAACATGAGGCCCTGCTGATCCCCATTGCGATACTCCTGCCACACACCCGACAACCACGCACCCGTGTGAACACCCTCAAAGCGCTTCGTCGCCTTATCCCAGCTCATCCAGTGCGACGTGCTCGCCGCGACAGCCGGACCAACAGCCGTGAGATAGCTCATGCGCGCAGAACTGAGAATATTCGAGGCAGCAAAGTTGCGCCAGAGCGTGTTGGAGCCCGTCATCACGTTCGAGGTCGCCATGCCCTTCGACCTGACAAAGAGCAGGTACTTGTCGTGGTAACGACACGCCCAGGTGAGCTCGGGCGTCGAAAAATCCATGTCGCTCCAATCGACACGCCCCTTCGGATCCAACAACAGCACGGGCCCATCACCGTCCCACAGTGCAAGCCCTCGCGTGGTCAGGAACACGAAGAAGCCACCCATGTCTACGATAGTGCGCCAGCTCACAATGGCACATCCCCGGGGCATTTTCTCCGTCCTGAACGACAGGGGCGACGCTCCAGTGAGATTGACGCAGTAGTCGCTCCCGAACGCCCCGATCATGTTTCCCGCGCACAGAGCCCCGAACCGCATCTCCTGCCCCATGCGATCGTCGGGAAGCCTGAGCGTATTCGTAGCGTCTGTCGTGTCCGGATCCCCATCGTTCGTGTACCACGCAAACTCCTTCGCCGAAGAATCGTTGTAGAAGATCCGATTGTAGAGCGGCCCCGCAACCCACTGCGGCTGACCCGCAGCTCCATGAGCCCACGTCGTCGGCGACGGAGCCGCAGCCTTCGTAAACTTCTTCGAAGTGCTCGTCCCATTGACGCAGAACAACTGATCCGCAAATTCGCAGCCCACCGTGAAGGCCGACGAGCTCCAGGTCACACCGACATCAATCCAATCGGCCGTCGTCTTGTACCAGATCTTCCCGGCCGAGGAAGCCAGCGACCCCGCGCTCGTTGAGTAATACCACCGATTGATAAAATCCACCCGGCCAGCCATGCCCGCCGTCACAGTGCCGACCTGCTTCGTCCCCCGCCGCTTCACGAGCGAATCACCCATCAGCTCGAGGTTCTGGCCCTCAACGTACTGCCACGGCCGCAGACGGAAGCCGCGGCCCCCATTACAAAGCCCACCCTCAGGGAGCCCAAACTCCATAGTGCCGAAAACGCTGGGACCGATCATCAGCGCACCTCAAAGGCCCAGGGGACCTCGACTTCCGCCTCACCCGAAGCCGTTTTCAACTCCACGGTCCACCAACCAACAGGAACGCTCGTCGGCACCTCATAGGTGTACTGGTAACGCCCCGCGATGAGAACGCTCACCGCAGCCCATGCCTGCTGAATTGCCTTGTTGCCGCTCGACAGCTGAATCGACCCGGTAGACGCGGAAAGAGCCCCGCTCTCGGCATCGACCACCTGAAAGAAGATGTTCACCTGCCCGCCCGGCTTCACCCGAAGCGGAACACAGGTCACAGCGCGAATCACCAAGCCAGCCATCAGCGCCTCCTGTAATAGTAAGGCGCGTAATCCGCCGGAAGAATGCTCCTGCGAGAACCAGACCGTCCCTCGTCAATCCCGCGAGCCTTCACAATCGACTTCGCACTCAAGCCCTCACGCGCGAGCAGCTCGCCGATCCGACGCTCGAAATCCGGCGTGTACATTTTGTTCTGCATCGCCGAAGCCGCCGAAGCCCACACCTCGTGATAATGCGGCGGCAACTGCGGAGGATCATCCTGATCCTGGAGCGGGGGAAGCGCACGAAAATACTTGAACAAGATCGAAGTGTAGAGCACAGGCTGGGGATAGATCCGAACGATCGGCTCCCCGGGAGGGTCGATGTCAAATCCAATCCCCGACAACTGGCGCCCGCGGTAAGGCCGATCCAGCACCACATGCGTCGTATCGGTGTACGTCGCGATCCGGAACCAACCCAGTTCCGGCTGCTCACGGAAAACGAGCCGGCGATTCCAATCCCGCTCCTCAACGAACAACCCACCCGAAAGCGTCGCCGTCGTCCCGCCATAAGCGATCGCCAGCGTGCCCGTGTTGTACCCCGACTGAGTAGTCGCGCCTTCCTGCGCAATCCACCGAGGCACACCCTCAGCCCAGAAGTCCGTGAAGTCGGCCTCGAACGACGCGTGAGTCTCCCCGTTCACCCACTGGAGAGAATTGCTTTCCCTCAACGTGTCCCACACATCGAAATCCACCGGCATCATGTAGTCCATCTTCCGCACGCGAAACGTCGCGACGGTATCGGTGTCCCCGTTGTACGCGCTGTCGATCGCCGCCACCGCGCCCGCGAGCGACTTGATCTTGTAGTCCTGCAAGTCCCCGTCGATCCGCAACTGCCTGCCGACAATCGCCAGCGAAGGCGTCGTCGAAAACGTCACGGTGCGCTGACCCTGGACAACCGCCACCGTGCCGGTTTCCCAATCGCCCACCGCCTCGAGCACGCCACTGGTGCGACGGAAAGGCCAGTTGTACCGCCTCCAGAGATCGTCGTAAGCCTGAAAAACCACATCAAGCGCATCGGACCGCGACAGATCCCGGTTCTCACGGCAAAGACGCCCCACCACCTTCGAAGGAGTCAGCAGCATCGGCCTTCCTCCAGAGCGGCGGGCGCCGCCAGCGCGACAGCGCCCGCCACCAGGTGAGAGACTACGTGCGCGACTGAGCGCAGTAGACGTAATCGAGCGAACCCACATGCGCGGCCGCCGACATGTTCTTATGCGCGACATAAGGACACAACTTCGTCGCCGCCGTCGAAGCAAGAGCAACCGTCCCGATCAGCACATCGTCGATCCAGTAACTGGCCGTTTCCCCCGGCGTGATCGCGCACCGCAGGTTGATGTACGTCCCGGCCACCGGAACAATTGCCGAATCCAAATTCGTCCCATCAACATCGGCCTTCACGCCAACACACCGAATCGTGTCGGTCGTCGCATCGGTGTCGAACAGGAAGCCGAATCCATCGCTCGCCGTTGACGTGTACGAGGTCGTCGCCAACGCCCACGGCATCGTGCTGCCAGCCTCAGTCCTCGCATCGGTGAAGCCACAGAAGAACCCGAGCGTCGTCACGACATCCCACTTGATCCGGCACTCGAACAAGCAGCTCTGGCTGGGAAGCCAGTTCAGCTCGTGCGAAGCAGAAGCCACATCGTCATCGGTGCCGTCCGTCGTAAACGTCAGCACGCCCGACGCCGCAGCCGTACCCTGGTTGACAGTACCACCGGTATCGACAAGAACACCCCACCCGTCCTCAACCAGATCACCGAGGAAGTCATCGAAAAACTCCACGTTGTCCTGCCGGCTGAAGAGCTTGAAAAACTTCGACCTCTCCGTCAGGAGAGAACGTCCAGCGCGCGTGCTACGCATGGTCTAGGTCCTCCCCTGGGCACAGTAGACGTAATCGATATCGAGGTTCTTCGCCGACGCACCCCGATTCTGAAGACCCACGTAGGGAACCAGCGCCGACGCCAACGTCGAAGCCGGCCCCACAATTCCACCCAGCGCCGTGCCGTTGATGAAGAAGGTCGCATCGCCCGTATCCTGAACCTCAATGCGAAGAGTGATCCACGTCGCCGCAGCCCACGCATTCGAAAGATCCTTGTTGGTCGCATCAACATCCGCCTTCACCGCCATGCCACGCCAGGTCTTGGTCGTCGCATCCGTGTCGAAATTGAACCCGATGAAATCCGTCGCCGTCGTCGTCCAGGTCGTACCGGAAAGCGAAACGGGAAGCAACTGAGAAGCCTCGCCCTTCGCATCCGTCAACCCGGCAACCACGTGCAACGTCGTCACCACATCGCACTTCAACCGGCACTCGAAATGAACTTTCTTGTTCGGGTACCAGTTCAGCTCATGCGAAAGATCAACGCGATCGTCATCCGTCGCATCGGTCGTCAACCGAAGCACACCACCCGACTGCACGTTGATCGCAGCCGAACAACCGGCATCCGCCTGAGTCGTCCAACCTCCACCGAGCTCGTCACCGAGAAAATCATCGTGGAAATGCACGTAGTCGTTCTGCTGAAAATCCAACCAGCGCTTCCGACCAGGAACCCTCTGGTTTCCGAAATTCACAACAGGCATGATTTGCCTCCTCCTGGAGAAAGGAGCGGAGGAGGACGAAGCCTCCCCCGCCCCTGTGAACTACGCCGCCATCGAGCTGCGGCAGAACAGGTTGTAGAGAGTGATCGCCGGAGCGTCATCCTCACCAGCCGTCCCGATCGCCGCGTTCAGGACACCGCTGTAGGTGTCCACCATTCCATCCGTGCTGGCGTGCGGCATCATGTCCTCGCCGGTCGCCACAGAGCCGTCACCCAGCAGGTTGTTGCAGATCGCCAGCCCGGCGAACGTCACCGTCGCCAGCTTCTGCCCACCGCACTGGAGCCAACCCCTGTACCCCGTGCCGCCCTGGACAGTCGTGCCGGTATGCAGGCCCGCAATCCAGTTCGATGCGTCAGTCGTCACATCGACATGCTTGTTGAAGATCGTGTCCCAGCGGAAAATATCCGTGATGAGGTTCGCAACCACGTCGTTCTCGACGTAGACAAAGACGGCCGTGAGATCACCATCGCGCATCTCACAGCGATCGCCGAGGGCCTCGGACAGACCAACCCAGCCGTCGCAGTCGTACCAGTCGCCGACCTGGTGCTTCACCCCACCCTGGCTCTTCAGGCTCATGCTATTTCTCCTTAGGCAGCCACGAAGGTGTGGTAAGTCCCCTGGAGGCGCGGCTTCCGGCAGACCACCTGCCCGACGAGCGAGCACTCCATCGTTTCGAAGCGACCGTTGCCAGCCGGGATCGGCTTGCCGGGCATCGTCTTCGAGAAATCGTAGTAGTAGATCGAGTCCATGTTCAGCATCCACAGCTGCGTGGACGTGGTGATGTCCCGATCCCAGAACCAGAGGCAGGTCCGGAACTGGAAAGCCTCCGTCGTCTTCGTGCCCTTGGCGCCGTCCTTGTTCATCAGCACCAGATCCTTCGGATCCGACACCGACTCCCAGAGCGTCCAGACCTCAAGGTTCGACCAGATCCTGTTCGGCTTCTTCTTGTCGCCGTGCCCGATCGAGCAGTTGTTGTAAAGCGACCGCAGGTTGGAATTCGCCGCATCCGTGAAAGCCTGCGACACGCCATCCTGCGCCTGATGCTGAAGAACCGAGTAGTTCGTCCGGCTCGCGTTATGAATCGAGCCGGAAGACGGCGTGGTGCTGAAAAGCGCACGCAACGACGTGAACTTCGTCGCCACCTGCGTCTGCGCCCACATCGACTCGTTGACCTGCTTGTTGATCGACTCGCCGGCCTCGTCCAGCAGCTCCTTCACCAGGTCGAACTTCCGACGCGAACCCTGGTTCGCCTTCATCGTGTCGTAAAGGAACATCGGGAACAGCTCGTACGTTCCCCAATCCGCATGAGCACCCGCAGCGATCTGCGGATATTCCGGCGTGACCGTGGTACCCGATTCGAAGCCGTTCGACGTAACGTTCGAATAACCCTGGTACTTGAAACTGAATTCGACCGCCGAGCCCGTACCCGTCTTCTTGTTCTTCATCACCTGCTCAGCCGTGGTGTACTCATCGTGCACGAGATCTTCCATCTCAGTTTCCCACTGACGATGAGTGCTCGCCCACATATTGCCGAGCGTGATGGATTCGCTATTCGGACCCACCATGTTGCCGTCCCCTAAAAGGCTCGAGCCCTAGCTCCGCCGGAGCTCTCGCCGATCCAGTTGCTTCGCATAGTCGCTGGTCATCCAGGCCTCCGCGCTCGACTGCGACTTTTTCTTCTGCACACCCTGTTGCCCCGAACTACGGGAAGCACCAAGATCTGCCGACCGCCGCGGACGCTCCTGTTCAACCTCACGACGCCCACCACCACCAACATCCTCGCCCTTCGCGTACTTCAGGAAGTCGCGCTCCACCCGACGAAAGACGACATCAGGCGGAAACCACTTCCTCTGCTGCCGCATCTGCTCGATCTCCCCCCAAAACGCTTTCTTGAAAAGAGGGTTGTTCTTGTAGAGCGGCGTCTTCTCAACCTTCCGCATCCCTTCACGCACGACGAACTGCCGATGAGCCCTCACGCCACCCGACTGCGCTGCCTGGCTCACCTGCCGCCCGATCGCACCACTAAGTTTTTTCCCGAGAGTCTCGAAAAAGCGACGATTCGCCGGAGACATGTCCTTGAATTCACCGACAGTCTCCATCACCGCTTTCTCAACAGCCGAACCGTAATCGAGCTCCCGGCCAGCACGCAGCTCCTGAATCATCCGACCGAACTTGCCCGGGTCCTCAAGAATCTCCCGGCGAACAGCTTCAGGCATCTGGTTCAACAGCCCCGTCAACCGACCGTCCTCGGGGTGCCGCTCACGCCGCCCCCCATCACGTTCCGGCCTTGGTTCCTCTTCCTCCTCATCCCCGTCGAGCTCGGAGTGCTCCTCTTCCTGCTCCGACTCCTCCTCCCCGCCGGCGTCGTCTTCGTCGCCTTCAGCAGACTCGTCGTCGCCGTCGTCGACGCCCTCACCATCGTCCCCGGCATCGTCGTCGACGCCCTGATCATCAGCGTCGTCGTCGTCATCAGCACCTTCAGACTCGGTAGACCGGATGGACTTCTTCGCCCCCCCCGCCGCCGTCGTCGTCTCCGTGCTGTCGTCCAGGTCCTCCGGATCCAGCTCCACTTTCTTCGGCATCCTTCCCTCCTGAGTAAACGAGCCGATTGAGCACATACTCGATGCGGCGGTCAGCCGCGGAGGTGCTCTTCGCTCGTCGATATGTGGCGCTGGATAGGCCGCTGCCGTAGAGGAGTCTCACGGAGGCCCACGGGATCTGGTAACGCCACCCACCCGGATCCTGGTGCGCAGGGAGCGTGCCCTTTTTGATCCACTTAAGAATCGTAGAAGGGCGTGTCTTCCACACGACGGCTGCTTCCCTGACCGTAAGCCAGGCAGTGTTTTCCGAGGTGCGGCGCTCCGGCGCGACACGCATATCCTTGTCGAAGGGCCTTGGCGAAGTCAAGTGCTTTCCCCTAAGATGCCCGCAACCAGGCGTCGCGCAAAGCGCCACGCCGCAATTACAGGAGCAGTTCAAATGCCGAATCCGGCACAAATCCGCGGCGATCGCCCCAAGTATGACGACCTTGGCCGCTCGCACTACAGCTTCAATTTCTGGACGAAAGAAGCAAATCCCGAAAAAGGTGGAGTCGTCGGCGACAGCGCCCACCTCACGATCTTCTCCTTCTTCGCCAACTGGAGCGAGATGCGCTGGGGACACCTCTCAACGCCCTGGCTGGGGATCAGACAAGCCATGGCCGGCGGCTGGGCAGGATACGAACGCGCGCCGCTCTCACCCGAGAACCCACCCGAAAAATACTTCGTCCGCGGGAAGAAACTGAAAGCGATGTCGAACTTCCAGACGAAAGCCGTCACCGAGAACTTCATCCAGTACGCCGTCGAAGAAGCTGTGTACCCCTTCGACACGATCAAGGGCTTCTTCAACGTCCACCCCGCCCTGGGCCGCGCCGAACCGCTTCACCCTGGCAACGTCTGGGCCCTGAAGCGCGCACTCAACCTCGCCTCGCAAAACGCCGCCATCATGGGAGGCCAGATCGAGAAATTCCCAAATCGCTCCATGTGGTTCAATGGACCACCGACCGACAACGAAGACACGCCCGGCGACGAAAGCACCTACGTCCAGAACCGCCAAAAGCTCTACTCGCTCGCATCAAACGACAAAGCCAAAGGCAGAATTGTGGAGTGGGCCATCGAATGAACTACGACCCGCAGGTGCGCGCTGAGCTCGCCGTCAAGAACCTCATCCAGATGGGGGACTCAGCCGCACCTGCGGAGCTGGACTTCGACGAGCTCGCAGCAGCAATCGCTGGAAGCATGCCCGACGAAGCCCCCAAACCTCACCTCCCAACCCTGCCCGACGCGCGCGAGGAAGCAGCGCTGCAACTCGCACAGCTCCCCGACTACAAAGACAACCGGGCCTTCGCAATCCCTCACGCCGAAGAATTCGACGCCGCCCTCAAAGACGGCCTCGCGAAAGAAGCACACGTAGACCTGCGCATCGCCACCATCGAGTGCATCACCAAAATCTACTGCGAACACCTCAAGCTCCGCGGCGCCATGGCGAAAGCGCTGCTGACACCGAAGAACGCGACAACCAAGGGGAAGATGAACGTCTTCCTGGGAGTGACGAGGCCGCCACCCACAATCCGGAAGGCGGCCACATAACGCCGCGGCCCTTCCCCTTCTTCGCCCACTCGTAAGCCGCCCGCGTGCCCGCCGTCTTCTTCCACTCGTCCACAGGCCGCGCGATCTTCTTCGGGAACGGATCCATCGCGCGCACAATCATGTACCGCATCGCGTCGCATGCGTGATCCATAACGCCGCGGCCACGCCCGCCCTTGTTGATGAACTCCCACTCGCCAGGCCGCTCCGGATCGAACTGAAGATCCACGATCTCATCCCACAAAGAAGGACAGCGGCGCCGATCAATCACGAACGTCGGCTTACCACTGATATCCATGTCCTGCGAAAGAACCTGAATCTTTTTGAACCCGTACTCCCGCGACTTGTTCGCGTTCATCCACGGCCACTCTTCACCCCAGAGATCCGCGATGCTCTCCTGGCGCCCCCCCCGCTTGCCACGAATCGCCCAATCCGTCACGTACTGACAACTGTCCTTCCCGAGAGGAAAACCGAGCTGCTCGCAAAGCACCTTGACCTTGACCTTGTGCTGCTCGACCGAGAGCCCCGCCTCGTAATGCTCACCGCCAAAGAACCAACGGTTGCCCGCCATCCTATACGCCAACAGGATAGCCGTCGGCACCTCGGCACCCTCGTCATATCCAATCCAAAACTCCCCTGACTCTTTCGTGAAGCGACGAAAATCGACATCAGCATCGTGCGTCTCCGGATTCAAATCCGGGAGCACGCGCCCGTACATGTCGTCGTCCTGCGAATAGATCAGACGCTTGATGCCCGACTCGTCGCCTCCGAGCCGCATCACCCGCTCGAGCCGATCGTAGTAACCCGACTCCTTGTACCTCTTGTTGACGTGCAACGGGTTGTAGATCACCGCGAAATCGTCACTCGACATCTCGTCGGGAAGCAACTGGCCGAAGCGGCGCTGCTGCTCAAAAACCCGCTTGATCCACCAGTAACCACCCTCCTTGTTCACCGAAGAGAAAAGCATCTGGTGCGCCGCCGGAATATTCGACCGCCGCAGGCGCTTCAAGATCGCGCAGAAATACTCGAAAGAAATCTGCTCCAGCTGATCGATGAACGCCCACCCGTAATTCGTCCCCTGAAACTTGCTCCGCGACTTCATCGGCACCAGCTGGATCACGGAGCCATTGAAAAACCGGATCGCCTTCGGCCGGTTCTCCCCGCCCTCCAACGTGAAGATATCGCGCCCCTTCGGTCCCCAGACCTCATACGGGTAAAGCTGGGACCACGCGTCAAACACCGAATCGTAAAGCTCGTTCTCATGAAGACGACCCCAGACACCCTTGTTGTTCGGATGCGCGAGCGAGAGATACATCGACTTCGCGCACCCAAGAGTCGTCTTCCCGGGACCGACCTCGCCCACCATCGCCATGCAAAAGTGATTGTCCTCAAGCGCCTGGCGCTGATACTCAAAAGGCGCAACCCTACCCAACTGAGAATCCCAGAGCGGGCCGTCACGCCCACCCCAAAGCTCCTCGTCGGTCAGGAAAAAATCGTTAGCGGATGCTTCGGCGAACACGGAAATCTCCCATCGCCACCCGCGGCCTCACGCGCCGCGACCGCGCCTGCTCGCGCTGCTGCGCGCCCTCACTGGCGCCCTTGTCAACCATCTCGCGTTTCCACCCACCAGGGCGATAACTCGCGCGAACATTCAAATCCTTCACGGCCTCATCTCGCTGCTTCAACGACTCAAAATACGTCTTCTCCACCCCGTCCGTCGGATCCGTCCGGAGATACCCTTTCTTCCTCCAGATCTCGACGGCCTCCTTCCCATCCACCTCGACAGTCGGCCGAAGGCTCTCGTACCAGCCCTTCCGAAACTTGTCCGGCCGGCGCATGTCAACTCCACGAGCCTTGAAAACCCGGCCACGACAACCCTTCACGGGACACACGAACCCAGGCTTCTTCCGCTTCCGATGCTCGGCCGTCATAACGTGCCCATTTGAGCACTCAGTGACCCAGGCGGTGATCCGAACAACCTCGCTGCCCATCGCCCGCGTCACCGGAAGACCGCAAGTCCTGCACGATCGCGGCGCCATAAAATCTTCCTGCCCAGCCCACACCGTCACGACAGTCTCATGGTCAGACTTGCACACGTAAGTCCTCGTCGGCATCAAAGCCCCCTAAGCAGGTGGTTTCTCCGTCTGCGCTGTCCACCAAGATTCTCGTCATTCGACCGCTTCCGCTCGTCCTCCAGCCGCCTCATCCTGATCGGATCCTTCAAAATCTTCGCAGTCCGCTCCGGATCCAGCGAAGGCAACTTCGTCACCGTCGGCTTCCCATAGCCCCCAGGCTTCGAATACTTCGGAGCTGAAAGAGGAGCGGCCTTCTTCGCCAACTCCGCCGGCCTCGTCGGTCCCACCATGCTACGCCTCCATCGGCATTTCTTCATGCGCCAGCGACCCGGCCGAACCCTCCAGATCCTCCGAAGACGGAGTGCCCTGGCCTGTACGACCGCTGTTGGTGTCCGACCCACGATCACTGCCACCAGCGCCACCCTTGCCACCGGCAGCAGTCGTGCTCCCGCGCGGCGTCATCGACCGACCCTGCGCGTCCAAAGCGTCCTGGTGCTCAACGATATGTTCCGCAAGAAGAATCATCGGCGACAGATCCGTCCCATCAGGAGCCTTCCCGATCACGACATGCCAACCAGGATTCCCCTCGAAATCGCCGTTCGCCTGCTGGAGCATCGCCAGATGCGCCTTCATGTTCTCCTCAAGATCCTCAGTCGGCTCGACCTTGCACTGGTGCCCGTTCAACATCAACACATGCTGCGCATCCGGAGCGCCCGGCTTCTCACCACCCGTCTGCGCCTTGAACTTCTCCCACGCCGCATTCACATCAGGCCCCATCCACTGCGCCACGATGTCGATAAAAGGCTGCATCATCTGGAGCAGCGGAGGCGGGAACGAAGACACCATCTTCATAAATTCCTGCATCTGCTTGATCTTGATCGGCTCGGCCTCGCGTGCCTGACTCACCTGGTCGATATTCAAAGTGCAATCCGCGATCAGCTGCTTCTTCGTGAACCGGAGGATGGCGCCATCGCTCTTGTAGATATGCCAGCCTTCCGCGCGATCAGGAAGCATCTCGCAAAACATGCGAACCTCGCCCAAAACAAGAAGCTCAGTCCACTCGATCACGATCTCGCGCTCCTCAGCCTGCATGATGTCGCTCGACATCTGCACCGCATTCACCTCAGCCGCCGTCCGAATCCCCTCGACCTGGCCGCGCTGATTCGGTCCCTTGCCACCCATCTGCTGCGTCACACCCATGAGCTGATTCAAAAGCACAATCAACCCCTGCGGAGGCTCAACTGTCGGAGCAAGCGCGATCTGGTCCTGCATCGTGCGCGCATCCGACAAATTCTTCATGCCCACCCAATCCAGCAGATCCGCCTCGTCCTCACCTTCCTGCAACTTCGCAGGATCGATCGCCGCCATGTTGTAAAACCGGATCGGCTTGTTCTTCATCTGCCAGCGATACCAGGTCTTCAAGCACTTGTTCGCCAACGCAATCCCGCCCGTGAAATCCCGCGCGATCGGCGCGCCCTTCGCCCGCCCGTTCGGCTTGTGAAGGCGCAAACGCTGAATCGCACACATGCCGATGTCGCACCGGTACTCCTCGTGACGCAGCTCGACCGGCTCACCCTCGACACCGCGGCCGATGCAAAGGATCACCCAACGGAAGCAGCCGTAATAGAGCTCGCGCTTCTCCATCGGCACCAACTCCCGGTAGTGAAACTCAAGAAACCGGCAATAATCCTCGGGAGGAAGATCTTCGAGATCCGGCGCCGTCCTCTCGACATCGCCCTCATCCCCGCGAATCGCGTCGCCGCCATCGCCGGCCTCGAGCTTATCGACATTCTTGTACTTCTTCACGAAAGACGGCTTCCCGTTCTTCATCACGACCTGGCCAGCCTCGTCCAGCTCCTGCACCTCCTCCTTCTGCATCACGACGCGAGGAAGGACGACCTCCTGGCAGACCCAATTGATCTCGTCGTCCTCGACCGCATCGGCGTCGATATGCACGCGCTCCTCGGAAAGCCACACGAGGCCGGGAACGTAATCCTGCGCCTGCGCGTGCGAGGCACCCTTGAAAGAGAAGCGCTTGAAACCCTTCGTCGGCTCATCCCACTTCCCAGGCCACGCCTGAAACGACGTCACTGAGGCGCGCGTGCCGCCCGTAAGCATGACGAACCCCTCGTTCGTCACCTTCGCAGAGAAATATCCCTGCTTCACCCGCGACCGCAACTTCGACATCTTCGCGCAGAACTGCGCGACCTCCGCAACCACCATCGAATTGTGCGCGTTGTCGATATGCTGGAACCCGCCCTCCTGCTGCTCCCCTCCCTCAGCCTGCTCGTCGCCCTCCGCGGGCTGGGCCTCGCGCTCAAACCCCTCGCTCACCGGCGTCGCAATGATCTTCGGATTCTTCGGCGTATTCTGGTCAACGTCCGCACGAATGACCGCCGCGTAGGCGTTATGAATGATGTCCATCCGCGTCGCACTGGAAGGATCCGCAGCCCCAGCCTCGGTCGCCCAGGCCACGGGATCGCCTTCATAAAGATTCCAGCAATGAACTCCCGCCTCACGATGATCGCGATATTTGTCCTTCGACCGCTCCCAGCGATCCACCCAATTCTGAAGATCGTCCTCATCGCATGGCGTGACCGGATACATCTGCACCTCCCCAAAATAAAGCGCCGGCGAGAAGGGTACTCCTCGCCGGCGCCCAACGTCAACCCGAGTGAGGCCGCACTACCTGTAACCGCGTCTTGCCGCCTTGAACTGCGTCAGCAAAAGCCCGAGGAAAGCGGCGACCCGATCACCAACACCAGGAAACCGTTTCTCGACCTCCTCGCGAGCCAAACCAAGGGCATCAACAGCCCCCGTGAGAACAGCCCACTCAACTCGACCCCACTCGCTCAACCCCTGGCGCTTCGCGCTCCTCATCACCGCAAGCGCTACAGTCACGGAACGCTGGAGATCGATTTCGGCAGCAGGCTCAGGCGCTCCACCCGCAATAACCTCCTCGCTCTCCATGACTACTCCTCCGGAACATGAAGCCCGGCGTCCTTCTCGGCCTTCGCCGCGCGCTTCGGCTTCTCCTCCTCCTCATCGTCCGGCATTTCGACTACCGACACCTTCTGCGACTCCTCGATATCGATCGAAAACCCAAGGATCCGCACCGACTTCACGCCGCGATCAGCCATCCGCGTCAAGAGCTGGGACAGCGACGCCTTTTCCTTCTCCATCGCCGACTTCTTCTTTCTCTTCGAGGACAAGTACTCCTCAGCAGCCTCCGCGATCGGCTTGTCTTCCTTCGGGATCGACCCTTCAATGCGCAACTGCTTCATTTCAAATCTCCCACCTCGAGTTTTACAACATCACTCCAACCATCGCTTGCTCCTCGCTTCACGCAAGATCGCGTCCACTCCCTTCTTCGTCAACTCACCGCGGAAGACCGTCCTTTCCGTCGGAGTCCGAAGCGCCAGCCGCTGGTGCGGATCCATCACCAGCGCCATCGTGAGCGTCTGCTTCACCAGCGGGCACGCCAGCGACAGAATCGTCGCCTGACCTCCCTCCTTCGTTTCCACCCAATGCTGAGCCACCGGCTGTCCCGGGAACTGGTGCGGATTGCCGGCCATCTAAACCTCCTCCGTGCTGATCACGTTCTGGCTCAACACCTGCTTCAGCTTCTGCTCCGTCGTCAATTCCGCCTTCTTCTTCTCCGGCCACCTCCGGCCCTTCGGCTCCTTCACCGTCACCGAGCATTTCCTCTCCACCAGGATCATCAACGCCTCCTGCAACGCCTCCAGCCTGTCCGATGCCATCAACTTCTGGAAACGCCACGAAGGAGCCGCCACCCCCTTCGGACGCCACAGGATCCACCAGCTCGAATGCCCCCGAGGATTCACCCGGATGATCTTGAAGTGGGGCAGATCCCACTCCACCAGCTGCTCCCAGCTCTCTCCCCGCTCCACTCTTCCTCCTTGGCGCGCCCAAAATCTGAATGTCCTGGGCCACGACCGAGTGCTCGTAAATTCGAACCGTCCCGCGCTGCGACTGCTTCACCGCGAGATACCCGCGAACGTAAATCGGCATCATGGGCTTCGCGTGCACACAAATCCACGCCGCCAAAGCCCCCCAGCATGTCAGGGGAATGAACGTCTGCCGATACCGGCGCTCACCCTCCATCTCCGACTTCAACTTGAACACCTGCTTCATCGTCAACGTACAAACCGACGTCCCCGTCTGCGTGATCCGAAGCGACGGACGCCGGACCACCCTGCCAACCAACACCACGAAGTTCACGAACATCTACGGCATCCTCGGGCCGACGCCGCGCCTCTTCCTCGCCTGATCCAGCGCCTTGTCCACATCGGCGCTGTTGGCGATCGCCAGCTTGCTCCTGCCAGCTCCAGGACGCTGAGCCCTGAACGGAACCGCCGGCCCCGGCACCGTCTTCACATCCGATTCCGCCGTGACAATCGGCATCTTGCCACCCGTGATCTCCAGCGCCACGATCAGCAACTGCCAGATCACCCTCGACGCCAGCGCCCACTGCCGAGCCATGTACTCACAGTACCGATCGAGCCCGAACACCAGCAACGCAAGGTCTTCCGGCGACATCGCCTTGAAAGCCGCCAACCGCTCCTCTTGCTTGTCCTTCCCCTGTGGAAGACGAACAAGCAACTCCTGCACCTCGTCCGACAGCTCCTCAACCTCCACTGCCGGCGCGCCACCCACCTCAGTCGCCTCAACCGCAGGCTCCTGCTGCTGCGACTTGTCTTCCGCCACAACCTCCTCACCCTCCTCCTCATCGTCCCGCATCGGAGGCCCCTTCGCGGCCGCGACGGCCGGCGCCGGCGGCGGCACCTTCGCCGAGGCGTCCTCGTACGCCTGCTCGAGCTCAGCCCTCGTCAGAACCTTCTTCTTCGGCAACTTCGGACCAGCCATGCCCCACCTCCTGTTTTACGAAGCGGCGCGCCGCTCCAGCTCCAGCCTCAGCCGCTCCGCATCCTTGGCCTGCTCCTTGGGGCTCAGGCGATCCCATGCCCCCGGATCCAGCCGCTCCTGCACGAATCCCGCATCCCCCGCCAACTTGACACTCACAAGGCACCCTCCCGCATCGCCAGGCACGACCTCGACACCGGTAGCCCGGGCCGCGAGCCGCCAAAGCAGCCACGCCGCCAGCGTTTCCAACGTCACCCGTCGCCGCCCCAGCTCCATCTTCGGATCCCTCATCCCTTGATCTGTCCCACATCCCAAGCCTGCAAGCGAGCCTGCTCCTCCTCCGACGCCAGCCCCGCCAACCCCCGCCTCTTAGCCTTCCTCCACGCCTTTCTCACAACCCCCGCCACCTGCGCCAGGTTGAGCGCTATCCACTCCCGACCCCTGAGCTGCACCAGCTCGATCAGCCAGGGCATCTCCACCTCCGGAACCCTCACGCTGAGCTCGACGCACAGCTGCTGCTTCGTCACGCCACACCCCCACCCAATAGGCCCGAACATCCTGGGGCACCGCAGGAACAGACATCGCACACCACTCCTTGTACGTCACTTCGAGACAGGCAAAAGCTTCCGATCCTCCGACTCGATCGTCAGCATGAGCCCTTCGCCCACGGTGCCACGCGACACCCACTCCAGCCCCGTCACGTGATCGACCGGCTTGAGCACCGTTTCCGTGCACAACTGCGCCTCCAGCAACCGCTTCACTTCCTGCTCATTCAGCAAGATCTGATTTTTCCCAGTCACTTCTCCACCCTCACCTTCGTCCACGCCTGATCGACCTGCGCCATGTAGAACCTGTGCCCCAGCCACGTGAACTCCGCAACATCCGCCTTCGCCACCAGGATCGTCTCCCCCTCCGCCAGAAACGTCGGGATCGTGTGCCCCCCATCAAGGATCTTCCCCGGCCCCAACCTCATCACCCGATACAACCCGAAGATCCCCATCCCCGCGGCGTACTGCGGCGGCAACAGCAACCCGCCCTTCGTCTTCTTCGTCGCCTCCAGACTCTTCAACACCATGCTCCCCAGCACCGGCTCAAACGGACACCAATCATCCCCCCCTCCATCCTGCCCCTCCAGCCTCACCGCCCTCTTCTCCTCCTCAGCCTCCTTCTCCTTCGCCTCCTCAACCAGCCTCACCTTCTTCGCCTCAGCCTCCACCCTCTCCTTCTCCAGCTTCTCGTCCTGCTTCGTCTTCCACCCCACCCCAGCCTTCGTGCTCTTCACCATCACCCCTCCTCACCTTGAATTCCACCTTGATACTCAATCAACCAGAACGATCTTTTAAACTCTTATTGCCACCGTGTCAATAACCTTATTAATAAGCGATGCTCGTCCCGCAGCGCAGCGCAGGGAGGAGCAAGCGATGATCATAATCACCATGCTGGTAGTGGAACTCTACTAGATCCCTGAGCGACATCGTGGCCATCGAGTACTCGGTTGACTACTTCAGCGCCAGGTGTAGAAGAGGAGGATGTTGTAACCCCCCCTTGGCTTCACAAGAACTGATGGACCTGATGCTGGTCGATCTCCAGATCAGGCTTCATGTCCCAATCCACAGTCCCTTCGAGACTCGCAGCCATGGGATACCAAGAGAGGGTAGATGAGAGGGAACACACGAAGGTCATCAGAGTACACACACATAGCCTCGGGGGGGGTGAGTCGTGTTATCTCTTTCTCTTTCAGCCAGCCCATTTCCTCCAGATCTCTGTTGAGGAACGGACCCGGAGGGGGCATGCGCAGCGTGAACATGAGCGTTACACAGATTGAGATGTCATTGCTCGACGCCGTTAGTAGCAATCTTTTCAGGTTTCCGCAAGTGTGTATCTTCTCTTTCAGAGGGAAAAAATCTTGAGGTTCTGGGGCAGCATCATCCGATTTTAATCGAGAGCTAGCCGTGTGTCCCACCTTTTTAATGAAGGTGGGACACACAGCTGAAACGGATGGAAAAACCCCTTGAGAGGATGAGCGATGAAGAACGAAAAGCTGGTGAAGGTTGTGCGCCCGGTGAAGACCTCGATCACTGTGTACGCTGCTTGGCTGGCAACGAAGGGCTGGCTTGACGCGTTCCTGGCGCTGGACGTTGACAGCCGGATCGTGTGGAGCTTGAGCTTCCTTTCGCATCCCGACGTTCCGGCGCCGGTGAAGGCCGAGATCGGTGTCACCGCGCGGAAGGCTGGCCTGCTGGTGGTGGCCTAGATGCACCACTTCGAGCGAGAGGCCGCGGTGCAGGAGGAGGAGGCTGAGATAGCCCGCCTCCGGCACTGGCAGGCTGAGCACCGTGAAGGATCGGCTGAGTGGATGGTCTTCGAGAAGCTGGTGGTTGCCTGTCGAGCAAGGCTCGCTGCGCTGTCCGTGAAGTAAATCATCGTCCACCCGCCCCCACTTTGTGGGGGGGCGGGAGGACTTTCCTGCAAGGCACAACAACGAAAGAGGTGCTCCATGTTCAACGTGAATCGCCTGACCGACGTGCAGCTTCAGGCCGTGATCGATCGGGTTGTGGTTCAGCACAACACTGTGCAGCACGACCTCTGGATGATCGAGCAGGTTGTGGGCGTCGAGGAGGTGGGGGTTGCCTGCTGGAAGCGCGCGCAGCACCAGGACGCCCGGTTGTCGAAGCGTCGCGAGGCGCTGGCTGAAAGCTGGATTGCTCGCGAAAACCGGAAGATCGACGAGCTCCTGGCCACCCTCGAAAGGAGGTGCTAGGTGAAGATCGCCTACGACGTCTGCATCGCTGGTGCGCCTGCGATGAACGGCTGCTGCGGAGATCCGGCATGCGTGTGCGCGCCGGCTGATCCGTGCGACAACTCGAGCTGCGAGCAAACCGCGTGCACCAGGTGTGACCCCGACACAGCGCACATCTTCCTCTTGAGGGACTTGATCTGGAGCCGGTAATGCTGAGCAACTACCAAGGCAGTGGGAAGCCCACCCCCTTCAATGTGAAGGGGGGGGCGTTCCCCTCCTAAAACGATGTGAACTTGCTAAGGAGATTGAGCCATGCAGACCCTGCGCGTTGCCATGTTCGTCAGCTCTTCGCTCGTGAACAGCCGTCCCCAGATCGAAAAGGTCCTGACCGGAATCGCCCAGCATGCCGCCAAGCACCATGCTGAACTGAGGGTGCTGTGCGGCAACAACGACCGCGGCCCGGACGGCTTCATCTCGAGCGCGATCGAGGGGCTGAGGAAGACCGGCCTCGCCGCGACGGTTGGACGCTTCAGCGGCTTCTGGACGAAGAACGGCCCGGGCTTCGACGCTGCGCAGGATCGCGTCAACCGGATGCTGGACGCCTGCCCGGCCTACGTCGTCGCCATGTGGGACGGGAAGTCCGCCGCCACGAAGTACGCGATCGACGAAAGCCGCAAGCGCGGCCTCCAGGTCACGCTCGTTGACGTTCCGCTCCAGGGCACCCGCCAGAGCGTGCGTCAGGCCCGCGTGAGCATGCCCGTGCAGCTGCCGGCCGCGCTGGCGTCAATGCCCGAGCTGTCCGGGATCGCGCCGATCGAGGCCTTCGATGCGCCCCAGCCTCCGACCACGCCGAAGCCTGCGCGTGCGAAGAAGCAGGTCGCGTAGCCATGCCTGTCACCGCGGGGGAGGGCGCTTCGAAGCCCTCCCCCATTCCGTACCACGAGAAGTCCCGCAAGCTCGGTCGCGTCTCAACAGCGTTGCGCCTCAGAGCCGAGCTGGCCGCATGGTGGGGCTCGCTCGCCGCGCAGGGCGACGTGGCGCTGGCTCACCGACAGGAAGCGCACTTCCTCCACCAAGCCCTCCGTTTACACTCCATGCTCCTCGACATCATCACCGACATTCACTAAGGAGGCCATCCATGCTCTGGTTCCTCATGATCTGCTGCCAGAACCACACGTTCTTTGCCGGCGCCGGGGGGCAAATCGCCCGGAACCGCGGCACATTCCACGCCCTTCAGCCCTTCGTAAGCGAACAGGCCGCGCGCGAGGCCATGACACAAGTGAGTGTCCCGCCCTACGCCGATTTTCGGTACGCTCGCCCGATCGACGCTGCACTGGCGCAGCGCCTCTTCAGGAGCCTGTAGATGCCCACCCTCACCATCCTCCCAATCACCTGCGCAGCGCTGGATCCCACAAGCGACTTCTCGGATCCAGTGCTGGAGGTGCGACCAGAAAACGATCGCGACAACGTGCACTGCTTCCACATCAGCGTCCGCTGGCTGGCAAAGCAGGCGAGACACATCGCCAGCTCGCGCGAAGCGAAGCACCAGGACGACCAGCTCGACCCCCTCATCAGGCCGTGCGGGGACCGAATCGTGCTGGGGGGGAACACCGAAATCCTACTCGAAGCCATCGATGAGTGGTGGCTTCAGCTGACGGGGAGATGAGCATGGAACCCCACCTCGAAGAACTGATCGTGAACTTCATGCGCGACATCATGGACAGCTCCTGCGACTGCTCACGCACAATGAGCCCGTGCTGGACATGCAGGGCCGAACAGATCCTTCACGAAATCACCGACGCCAACGTGGAAACCATCCCCAGCCCCCACCCCGACTTCGAAGGCCGAGCCCCGACAGGTGAACAATGATCTACCGCTGCGCCGACTGCGATCGCGTCTTCAGCCTCATCTCAATCGAACAGGCCACAGGCTGCACGCTGGGCCCCGACTTCTACCCACGCGATATCGTCGCCGGCTTGTGCCCACAGTGCACCCTCAAGGCCGTCTACCCCATCCACCCGCTCGCCGACCAAGAGATCGACGACATCGAGAGCCCGCAAGGAGGCGGCGGATGAACGAACTTGTCGGCGACATCTGGGAGCTGCACGACAGCGGCTGTGTGATCGCAATCCCCGTCAACCAGGGCTGGAAGAGGAACGGCCTCGCCGTGATGGGGCTGGGGGTGGCACGCGAGGCCGCGCTCCGCTTCCCCCACCTTCCCGCCATCTGGGGAGAGTACTGCCGCAAGAGCCACAAGATGACGCCAGTCACCCTCATCGACGGGCTGAACCTCGTCATGTTCCCCACCAAGGGATTGAACGAGCGGGAGCCCCACATGTCCTGGGAAGGAATGTCGGACTTCAACCTCATCGTCCGATCATGCCAGGAGCTCAAACGCCTCATCAGCGTGCCCACGTACCTGCCCGTGCCCGGCTGCGGCGCCGGCAGGCTCGACCCTGCCATCGTGCTGCCAGCAGTCCGCAAAGAACTTGAGGGGAGCATCCACACCCTCGTTCATCGCAAATCCGCAAGTCCTCGCAAATTTGCCTGATGGGAAGTGCCCACCCTCACTTTGTGAAGGGTGGGACACTTCTCCTTTTAAGGAAGCGCAGATGCGCAACATCGAAGGGCGGCTCCACGGACAGGTAGTGAAATTCCTCGATTGGCCCGAAGCGAAGATCTGGCAACGGACGCACCGGGGCGCCGTGCTCCAAGAAGTCCAGGAGCAGCACGCGGCCTACGTGGCCCAGAGCAACCCGCTGCGCATGCAGGTGGACAAGCGTGAGCGCGCGGGCTGGGCGAAGCTCGAAGACAACATGGGCGACAACACCTTCGGGATGGAGCCCGAAGACCAGCTGGGCCCGCACCAGGATCAGCTGGTGGCAACCCCCGACGGGCTCGTGATCCAGCCCATCATGGCCCGACGCGATGCGTCAGGCGTGCGCGGCCGCGAGCTCGCGGGGGAAGGCCCCCCGACAAAATACAGGAAGCGCAACGACCAGCGCATCGCCTCCTGCGAGATCTGCGGCAAGTACGTGAAATCCCAGCACGACGCAATCCACGAAGAGGACATCGCCGCAGAAACAGAAGCCTGGTACTGCCTCGACTGCGCGGGCGACGAACTGCTCAAGCGCGCCGGGATCCGACAGGCCCAGCTCTACCACAAGCCCCCGAGTGCGCAGTGGGGCAACTACTTCCACGACAGGAACGAGCTCGCCGCTGCGATGAAGGGCTTCCTCGAAACAGCGCTGGCCCGCGGCATCGACCAGACGCAACAACTGCTCGACTTCCTCCCCATCCTGATGCAGTCGCTCATCGCGGACGAACACGCCGAATACCGCCACCCGAAATGCACACCGCAGCCCGATCTCGTCGAACCCCGTTACGAATTCACAAAATGACCCGCCCCAAAACCCTCTACGTGCTGATCGATTCCAAGGGTCGCTACTACAGCTCGATCAGCCGACGCTTCCTCCCCGAATACCCCGACGCCCAGAAATACTTCACCCTCGAGGCCGCACGCTTCGACGCCGGCACAGCAGCGCGGCAATGGAGCACTCCCGTGAACATCATCCTCAACCACGGCCTCGACACGGAAGAGATCGTGGACACAATCCAGTCCTGGAGCTGGCCATGACCACCGACGAAATGATTGTAAAAATGGTGGGGCACCTCGACCCGACCATCAGCAACCTTCAGGCAATCCGCCAAGTGCGCAAGCACATGAACATGGATACCTGGCACGCGCTGCCCTCAACCTCGAGAAAGACAATCCTGCGCTACATCATCGAGCGCCACGGCGAGAACTTCATCGACAGCGCCATGGCGCATGGGGGGAAACCGCGCTCATGAAACGCCAAGCATTCACACGCCAACAAGCCGAAGCATTCCGCGCCCACTTCGGCTGGAGCCTGGTCGAATTCTGGTGCCCGTTCACGGGTTTTGACGTCATCAAATTCGATACCAAGCTCAACGTGCCCGACGGAATCAGCTGCAAAGACTACCTCGTGCTCAAGCACCCGGACTCGATCTCCCTCGTCACAACCCTGATAAAATCCATATGAGCGCACTGATCGCACTATGGCGAGCCTGCCACCGCCAGCCCACAAAGCAGACCCTCCGCCAGCTCGTCCACGAGGCCGCGAAAGAATACCTCGCCCAGAAGCTCACCAAGGTCAACGTAATGAGCAAGCCACAGGCCGTCGTGGACTACGCCCGCATCGCCCTGGGCCCACTCATCGATGAGAACGTGATGCTGATCACCGTCGGATCCCAGAATCACGTCATCCGCACCAGAATTCTCTGGACGGGCACAGTCGATCGCTGCCCAATGCTCCCCCGCCCGATCGTCGAATACGCCCTCCAGGACCACGCTGCCAGCTGCATCATCGTACACAACCACCCTTCAGGAGATCCCACCCCCAGCGAACCAGACAAAGGTTGCTCAAACGAAATCGACACAGCACTTCGCACCCTTGGCATGAAGCTCCTTGACTTCATCATCGTCTCGCGCTTCGGCCACACTTCATTTCAAGAACTTGGATACCTCAGCTACTACACAAGGAAAAGCACCGCATGATGAACTGCACGCAGCTCGGAAACATCTCGCAAGAACCAAGACTCAACACCACCACAGCGGGCACGGTCGTCCTCAACTTCTCCGTAGCCTCCAACGACAGGCGCCAGGGAAAAGACGCGCCGCCGATCTTCATGCAATGGAGCCTCTTCGGCAAGCAGGCCGAAGGCCTCCACCCGTTCCTCTACAAGGGAATGAAGATCCTCGTCCACGGCCGCCTCCAGATGAATCACTGGGTAGGCCAGGACGGCCAGTCTCGCCAGGGCCTCCAGGGCATGGCGAATGGCGTGGAGCTGCTGTCCCCCAAACGCGCCGACTCAGGCCCGCCGCCGGATGACCAGGGACCGCCGATGGACGGGGGGGAGGCGCCGCCGGCCCAGAGACAGGCCCCAACGAACACCCAGCCCGGCCAGCGGCCCCCGCCGAGACAGGCAGCGCGCGCCCCGGCGCAGCCGGCAGACCCGCAATACGATCCCCCTCCCGACTTCTAAGGGTGGACGTGCGCAGGACGTCCTGACCCGACAGCTGGGGGGAAGGCCATTGAAAGGCTGGCGGCCGCTCAAGAGGCCAGCCCCTAAGCAACCTCCCCTCGGCTGGTTTTCTCAACATGGAGCCCAGCATGAACAACCCACTGCCACACAACATCGAAGCAGAGAAGTGTCTGCTGGGCTCCATTCTTCTCGACGACAGAGTGCTGCACCACATCGACCAGAAGATCAAACCGCAGTCATTCTACGTAATCAAGCACTGCATCATCTTCGCTGCCATGCTCGCGCTGTCGGCAAAGAACTCGCCACTCGACGCCGTGACGTTGCGCTCCCACCTCGACCGCTCGCGCCTGCTCGAGGACGCCGGCGGCGCCGACTACCTTCTCGACCTCATGAAATGCACGCCCACAAGCACCAATGCCGAATACTACGCCTCGCTCGTCCACGAAAAAGCCGTCGCTCGCGAATACATCGACGCCGCCAGAGCGGTGATCCAGGTCGCCATGAGCCCGACGTGCACGAAAGAGGAGCTCGACGCGCTGTCGCAGGCCGAACTTTTCAAGATCGCCCACCAGACCGCCGCGGACGCCAGCTCGATCGCCTCGATCCTTCACCCGACACTGACCCAGCTCACCTCCAACCCCGGCGAACACCCGAAAGACCCAACACTCTTCACCGGATACGAAAGCCTCGACGAACTGCTGAGCGGATTCCAGCCCGGCCAACTGATCCTCATCGCCGGCAGGCCGAGCATGGGCAAAAGTTCCCTCGCGCTCAACATTGCTGAGAACGTCGCGATCCTCGACAACAAGCAATGCGCGATCTTCTCTCTCGAAATGAACTCGCGCCAGGTTGCTCGCAACATCCTGTGCTCACGGGCTCGAATCAACCAGCACAGGCTGAAGCAGGGACAATTGACGATCAACGAAAAAGCGCGACTGGTGGGCGCCGCGACTCAGCTCAGCTCCTCGCCATTGCACATCGACGATTCGTCCGGCCTCAGCATCAGCCAAATCCGCAGTCGCGCCAGGAAGCTGCACTCGAAGTCACCGCTGGCCCTTGTGATCGTGGACTATCTGCAACTTGTGACCGCTCGCGCGGCGGACACCGGGGGGCAACGCCTCGACAACCGGCAAGGCGAGATCGGCTTCATCTCCCGAGCCCTGAAGGAACTGGCACGCGAACTCGACGTGCCGGTCCTTGCTCTCTCTCAGCTCAACCGCGACGTCGAAAAGCGTGACAGCCATCGCCCGATGCTGTCCGACCTACGTGAATCCGGATCACTTGAGCAAGACGCAGATGTCGTCATTCTGATCCACCGACCAGGATACTTCGCAACCGACGCAGCTTCGCCTGAAGCCGACACCACGGAAACGCAACTGATTATCGCCAAACAAAGAACCGGCCCAACGGGAGATATCCGGCTGCTATGGCGCCAACAGTTCACGCGCTTCGACCAACCCGTCCCCTACCAAAAGGAGCAACAGAATGGCTAGCGACATCCACGTGCCCTGGAAGATCGAAGGCGCGAGCAAGATCAGGATGGACGAGGCGACCTACGCTGAAGAATCCGAAGAGAACATGGGCTACTGCGTGAAGTGCCACCAGTCGCAGAGTCAGGTCGAACCCGACGCCGAAATCTACAAATGCGAATCCTGCGGCGAGCCCGCCGTTTACGGCCTCCAGCAACTCATGCTCTACCAATGGATCGACCTCGAGGACGGCGTCGACGAATGAACTACACACGCCAACAACTCATCAAGCTCATCGTGCGCGATCTGATCATCGACATCCGCTACAACCTCGCACATCAAGACATCGGAAACAGCCACAGAGGCGCTATCGCATGCCTCTGCAAAGAACAACTCCACGACCTCTTCAAGGCGCGCCACACCGTCCAACTCGACAAGTACGGCTGGCCGCGCCTCCATTCCTTCAACAGCCAAGTCCCCAAATGACCAACGAACAGATCCGCCCTACTCCCCGACTGGCCCCCAGACCCACCTGCGAAGGATGCTCTCGCGGCCTCAACCCCGTAGAAGCTCTCCTGTGGTGCGTCTGCATGGATTGCACCAAAGCCCGACACGCGACCGTGATGAGGCAAGGCCGCTGCGCCTGCCGCGGCGCCGATCGCAAACTGAACCCCAAGATTCACAACGTCGGCTCCCGCTGCTGGATGAGCTGCTACCGCTGCCTCGGATCCGTCGCCCTCCCCCACAACACAAAAAGAGTGCCACATGAACTTTCGAGATATTGCCGACCTGATCCCCGAGTGGAGAGCGGTGGGGGGGCTGTCGTCTAATTCGAAAATGCCCGGGCTCTCCTGGGGAATTCCGATCGCCGTCTGCGCTGCACGCAAGATTTACCTCAAGATCCCGCACTCGGTCTGCTCCCACTGCTACTGCCGCAAAGGCTTCATGAACTTCCCGAATTCCCTCAACGCCCAACGCAGGCGACTCCGCTGCTACGCAAAAGATCCCGACCTCTGGGCCTGCAACATGCACAAGCTTCTCGCTCGCCTGTACGACCTCGGCCGGCTCGACACGATGCGCTGGTTCGACTCGGGCGACCTGGTTGACCTGCCCATGCTGAAGCGAATCCTCGCCGTCGGCATGTTGACGCCCAACTACAAACACTGGATCTCGACGCAGGATGAGAACATCCTCCGCGCCGCGATCGACACCGGAGTGATCATTCCCCAGAACGTCACCGTACGTCTCACCCGCCACCTCATCCTGCCGCCAGGAGCGGCCCACGAGCCTCACAAAGATTCCCTGCCACATCGCACCAACCCAAGCGGAGTAACCTACTCAGCCGTCCAGTACGCCAAACAGTTCGACCACGACGCACGCACCAGCTGCCCCGCCTACAAGTCCAGCGAATCCCCGAAGTGCGGCGAATGCCGCAAATGCTGGGATCGCCTGCAAGCCGTGATCGTCTACCCCCTTCATTGAGGAACCCCGCATGAGCCCCACCGCAGCAACCCCCGCAGTCGAACTCAAGATCGACTCCATCCGACCTTCACCACACAACCCGAGGCGCATCGACCCCAAAAATCCTCACCTCCAGCAGCTTGCCGATTCGATCAAGTCCATGGGCCTCATCAGCCCCGTAGTAGTGCGCGCAATCACCGACCCCAAAGACCACTACCAGTACGAGCTCGTCGCCGGCGAACGACGCTGGCGAGCAACCCACATGGCCGGCCTTGCAACCATCGCCGCCATCATCACACCCCTCGACGAAAACGCCGCAATCGCCATCACTGTCACGGAAAACCTCCAACGCGAAGACCTCTCCGTCCTGGAAGAATCCGCCGGCGTGAACTCCCTCACAACCATCGGCTGGGGAACGAAAGAGATCGCTGAGAAACTCGGCAAAGACCTGGGCTGGGTCGCTCGCCGGGCACGCATCGACCGCCTGCACCCCGATCTGAAAAAAGAATGGCTCAGCGACAAGTCAAAGATGCCACGGTGGAGTGCCGCTTCGCTGGAGCGCATCGCCATGCTTGAGCCCACCTCGCAAATCACCTTCATGAAGGAATTCGGCAAACACGGCTTCCACAATGTGTCCTTCGAAAGCCTCGACCACGCGATTGCCGAACACACCAGATTCCTTTCCGGCGCACCGTGGAAGCTTGATGACGAAGCCCTCGACCCCAAAGCGGGCGCCTGCCTCAACTGCACGAAACGCGCCAGCTGCACGCCCGGCCTGTTCGACGACATCACCGACGCTGGTAACAAGAAGCTCCCGAAAAAGGACCGCTGCCTCGACCCGGACTGCTGGACAAGGAAAGCGCACGCCTTCGCTGATCGCCTGCTCCCCACCTTCCTGGAGAAACACCCTGCCGGCGTCCTGTTCTCCACCAGCGCCCACGACGACAAACACACACCTCCCGTCCTGCTCGTCCACCGGCCCAATCTCAAAAAACAATCCCACCACACCGCAGTCATCCAAGGCCTCTGGATCGACGGCCCCCTCGCTGGCACAGTCACCTACCACTTCATGGGCGAGTACGACCAGCTCTACAAATACGACGTCACCACGAAAAGGAAGAAGGCCAAGGGCGAGAAGCCGGAGAAGGCGCCTGCACCCAAGAGCCCCACGCCAAAGCAGGCCGAAAAGATGCTCGAGGACCGCGAGGAGCAGCTCGACGCCCGCCGCGCCTCACTCATGGAACAGTCCGTCCGCGACGAGATCGCAAAGCACGAAAACTGCTTCATGCACAAGGACATGACCGAGCCCGAAGCCTGGCAGATCATCGACCTCGCCTTCCACGTTGGCTGTTACGGAGTCGACAACGTGGGCAACAAGAACGAGGTCGCAGTTCCGAAGCACAAACATCTCATCAACACAGCCCAACTCGCCTGGCCCGCCATGCACCGCAACCTCATAAAGTGGCTTACCAGCTACCAGTCACACGTTGCGCTCAAAGCGATCGACAACACGAAGCACGTCGCCCAGCTCTGCCGGATGAAGTGGGCCGAGCTCGAGAAGGCCGCCGCGGCCGCACTCCCGGAACCGAAAAGCTGGGAGAAACTCCGCGAAGCAAAGAAAAAGAAGTAGACTCTCACCCCCGTCAGTTCCAAGGAGAACAAGTGGACCAGCCGCCACTGTTCGACAACCCGCCTGCCGTCCCACCACCGCCCCCAAAGTCTCTCTCGGTGAAGGACGCGCACGCGCAACTGAAGCACATCGCCAAGCAGCTCTACATCTGGGCCTCCGACACCAAGATGAAAAACCCCGGAGTCTCCGACTTTCTGCTCAATACCTCGCGACGAATCCTCGAAAGCGTCTACGCCATCACCCATCCCTCCGACGACTCCAAAAACCCCGGGGGGAACACCATGAAAGGACCCGCCTATGGATTGACCTTCTACTTCAACCACATGGCCGCGCCGAGCAAGTTTTCAAAAGCCAACGCGATCGCCGACCTGCTTCGCCAGGGAGTCACCGGCCAGGCCATCAAGAACGCGGCCGCCAGCTCCGAAGACCTCGACTTCTACGACGTCATGAAGCTGCTACGCCAGCAAAACACCGGCGGATCCTACGAAAAGCAGGTTCGCCAGGCGTCACAGCGAGGCCCACATGGACAAAGCTGACTTCGCGGTCCTGCTGGCCCCGATCGGCAAGCTGTACCACATGAGCGTGCCCCGCCTCACCGAATATGCCGACGGCCTCTTCTACGCCCTAGGCGACAGCGATCCCGAACTACTCAAAAAGGGGATCACGAAACTCCTCAAAAACGCGGGGCACTACGTCCCAAAGCCCGATGCAATCCGCGCAGCCATGGCAGAGGCCGCACGCGCTCTCAACCCACCGAAAGAGGCGAGCCGCGCTGGACCCGTCAAATGCGCCGCTTGTGGCGACACCGGATGGATCGACTGCTACCTTCAAAAAGGCGATCGCGTCGTCCAGATGGTGAAGCCCTGCACGTGCACACCGAAGCAATTCTACGCACCCCACAACGGCTGGGAGGAAATCGAGGAGCGTTCCTTCTGGAACCAACTCGGCCCCCACCAACTCACCACCTGGCTGAAAGCCAGCGCGCTGACGACCGCGTACCAGAGCGGCGACATCTCCAGAGCCGCAGCGACCGACATCGTTGCCCGAGCCTCCAATCCCAAACCCGACGAAGACCCCTTCGCCGGCATCACCCCCTTCACAGACGAGGAAGCAACATGAGCCCACAGGCGCCAATGCCATCCGCAGAAGAACCGCACAACTACCAGCAAGGAGAACCCCCGAACAAGCTCGCGAGCATCCCACCGGGACCTGGACTGCCCGAAAAATTCTACAACGCTGCCGGCACGCTCGCTCTCACCGCCCAGCAGATCGAGATCCTCATCGCAGACATCGACAACGGCATGATCGAGATCCGCCCCGACGGACTCATCTACGTGCCAGAAATGAAATACCGGGAACGCCTCAACGCCGCCTTCAAACCCGGCGGCTGGGCCCTCGTCCCGATCGACAACCCCACCATGATCGGCACACAGATGTCCCACACCTGGGCGCTCTTCGTGAACGGCAAGTTCGCAGGCCAGGCCCGCGGCGGACAGGCCTACTTCGGCGGCAAAGGAATGACCTACGACGACGCCGCGGAGAGCTGCAAATCGAACGCCCTGGTGCGCTGCTGCAAGGACCTCACGATGTTCTCCAAGTGCTGGGATCGCGCCTTCGTCAGCCAATGGCTACCAGAATGGGCCGAAGAGCTCGAAGTCTGGATCCCCAAAGACGGAACGTGGAAAACCCTCTGGAAACGCAAAGATCGACCCCTGCCACCACCCCACACGACTTGGAGGCCAAAAAAGCAGGCCACACAGCTCGCCCACGGACAAAAAGCAGGCACACAACAGGCCCCAGCCCGCACGATCACCGTTGATCCCATCCAACCGCCCCCGAGAGCCCCTCAAGGAGCCTTACAGGCCCCTGGGCGCAATCTCACCGAAGAGCTCCAGGCCTACGCTGAAAACATAGGCGGCCAAGAGCCCGAAACAGTACCAGCCAACCAAGTAACTTATACACAACCCCAGCAGCGCGAACGCACCCTCCCCGTACCGCCACGCGAACCACCCAACCAGCAGCAGCACGAGAACTACCGACTCGACCCAGAAGCCCCGCGACGGCCGCCGACAACCAGGCCTAACCCGCCTCCATACCAACCCCCAGCCGAGCCGGCGCCCACGCTCACGCCCGAGCAAATGAAGATCAAAGAAACCATGGCCTTCGGCAAGATCACCGCCATCCAAAGCAGAGCCACACCGAACAAGCCGACCGTGTACGGCATGAGCGTTGACAAAAACTGGCACACCACCAAGGACAAGGCCGTCTACGACAAAGCGCGCGAGCTCAAAGCGAAAGACTGCCTGGTGCGCATCGTCTTCCACCTCCAGCCCTTCGATGGAGGCGTCTTCCGACTGATCGACTCGCTCGAGTGCATCCTAGATCCCACCGAGAAAAAGCCGACCCAGGACCTGCCCCAGCCTCCCGCTGCCGACGACTCCAGAATGGCCGACGGCGCCGAGATGTTCTAAAGACCCATGACCAACCTGGTACTCAAAATCGTTGCCGCTATCGTCGACAAAGGCGTCACCCTCCTCCTCACCGACAAGCACCGAGTCACCCTGTGCCGAGAAAACCCCATCACCGCCGGTTTGTGGACAATCGCAATCTCCATGCGCGACGACCAGCACCAATACCCCGATCACAAAGATGTCAGCGTCATCCTGTTCATGCTCAGCCAGATCCTGCCATCCCCGATCGGAGAGATCCGCAATGTCGAAGGCTACCCGTGCACCAGCGTCGCCATCGCTGGTTCTTCACCACTCCAATCCCAACCTCCCAGCGCTACTGCCCCATCGGATAATTGACAGCGACGGAAAAACACTCTGCGTGACCATCAAGCTCAGGCCGATGGTCAAGAAGCGCGCCAGGGTGCTCCGCAGCGGCCACAGCTACACGCCAGCATCCACCCGCGTCTTCGAGCGAGCAATCGCCTGGTGCGCCCTCGGGATCACTCGGACACAAACCCCACTACCCTGCGAGCTCGAAGCCTGGTTCTTCATCAAGCAGAACTGGAAAGGCGACTCAACCAACTACCTCAAAGCCCTCGAAGACGGCCTGAACGAAACGCTGTATACGGACGACGACCAACTCTGTGACACTCATTCCCACCGCCGGCGTCGCAGCGCCGAAGAATTCATTCACTTCCGATTCGAGTATTACACTCCCGACGAGGCCGCCCGCTGCCTGCCAGGAATCCCCACCTCACCTCTCCCACTGCCAATCCCGCCAAGGAAAAACAAATGACCCCCCGCACCCGCCGGAAGCGTGCGCCGAAGAGCGTATGGCTCACGAACTACGACATCGAGGTCCTTGAGAAATTCAAGGTCAGGCGCAAGTCCGGTTACACCCGCTACGTCCTCCCCTCTCCGCGCTCGACCGAAATCGAGAGGCTGCGCGATCAGGTCGTCTGCGAAGCAATGAGATTCTACGCGATGGATTCGTGGCCGCTCAACGAGTTGAAGTCGCAGGCTACGGCAAAAGGATGGCAAGGTTCCTGCGCCCGCCTCGAACTGGCGCTCAGGAAGGAGAAGTCGAGATGAATGAACACAGCTCCCTGAAATCCACGAAACCCGAAGGAGGTGGGAGGTGAACTTCCGCCGAGTTTGGTGGCAGGTGATCTTCCGCTGGTACGACTTGTGGGTCGGGTTCTTCTACGACCGCAAGAACGGAATCCTGTACTTCTTCCCGCTGCCCTGCATCGGGATTCGCTTCTGGCTCGATCCGAAAGGAACGAAATGACCCGCGACGAAATCGAACGGAAGGTGAGGGAGGCTGGTCTAGAGTGCGTGAGCAAAAACATTGCCCGAAATGCCGACGAATCGACCGTGAGGATGGTCATGTCCGCAGTCGATTGCCTGAGAGCGGATGGGCCGAGCG
>JANPDX010000407.1:0-8236 GCA_031431695.1 Dehalococcoidia bacterium | reverse complement strand
GCCGGTTCAGTGTGACCGTCGCGACGTGGTCCTGTTTGTCGTAAACCAGGTGTTCGAAAGACATGCGCCATCCCTCGGCGCCCGCCGTCTATCCGGCGAGCTTGAAGTTGTGATGGCCCGAATCCTACGCAGTTTCGAAGGCGGATGTTGCGCGGCTCGCGCTACGCCGCGTGCTGCGGCTTGGCTCGCGCAACGGCCTCCGGGTCCTTCTTCTCGTCTTCGGGCTTCGTCTGGCGCATCGGGCGGCGAATACTCCAGCGCTTGAAGCGTTCCTCGATGGGCTTGCCGGGGTCTTTGGCTTCGCGCTGAGCGCGTTCCTTCAGGAACGTCTCTTTGGTTCGTTCGCCGATCTGGCTGGTGTGACAAAGGATCGCATCGACCTTCTTCTCCCAGACCGCCGTGATATCCACGACGTAGTCCGCGTCTGCGGCGCCGGCCAGCAGAACTTCATTGACCTGGTGCGAGGTCAGGCCGTCTTCTTCGTCGCGCTGGTAGAACAGGCGGTCGCGGACGATGGGGTAGATGGCGTCCATCGTGGCCTGGCCGACGTTGCGGTGGTCGCGATGGTTGAACGTACCGCGGAAGGCGTCCCAGGTGATCACCACATCCGGCCGGTAGAGCCGCAGGAGGCGGACGATCTGCCCCCGAAGCTCGGCGCTTTCGCTGGTGAACCCGTCCGGATAGCCAAGGAGGATGCACTCCTTCACACCGAGTACGCGGCAGGCGGCTCGCTGTTCTTCTTCGCGGATCGCCGCGAGTTTCTCGGGGTGCATGGTGTCGTCGTGAGTGCCCTTATCTCCGCCTGTGACCAGCACGTAAAACACGTCCCAGCCTTCCTTGCACCACTTCGCGACTGTGCCGGCGCAGAGAAATTCCGCGTCGTCGGGGTGGGCCATGATGACCATGGCGCGGGCCGGACCCTCGATTGGCGGTGGGGCTTCTTGCGTTGCCGAACCGATTAACGGAGCGGCAGCCGCGGCGACCGGTACGGCCTTCGCCGGTTTAGCGTTCTTTCGTTTCTTCGTGTCCTTCTTACTCATGGCCTCCGATTTTCAATTGACGGGCGGCGATTGTCGATGCCCGAGGATCGAGGCCGCTTGAAACCGCTCGTACAATGATCGGCGTGGTCGCTATTTCGCCTGTCCCCGAATGCGATATCCACCTGGTCCCGTTCGACCGCGAACGCGGATGTACCTATTGCGTCCGGTTTCTGGGAGAAGCACCGAACCCTGCGAACCTCTCGATGCAAACAAGAGTCGATGAGCTCGAGCGCTGGCTGCTGGCCACGCGCTCCGTCCCGGAAGAGATGTACTACGAACGCATCGAGGCGCTTGTGGGGCGCCGAATCAGCCCGCACGAACTGGATGACCCGGACACCTTGATTCGGCGCGCCCAGCGGCCCGGCCGCAACCACCAGTGGGACGACTGGTAGGGCGTCCGCCCGTGCGCAGGCGACGGCAACGGAATCAGTCGTGGGGCCGGGAGTGGGCGTGCGGACGGCTACCGCAGTGACGGCGCTCAGTTGTTCTGGTGCTGAACCACGCGGAGGGGGAATGTCGCGAGCACTTCGTAGGTCGCCCCGGACTTCGTAAGCCGGCTGCGCATGAGCGAGACCTGGTTGGTGCGCCAGTTGACCTGGGGCACGCCCGACTTGCCCACGGCGACTTCGATCTCAGCCCGGCGGCGAGTGGGGACCTCGTCGCGGACGCGCCCAAGGGTCAGGTGCGGCCGGAATGGCCGCCGTTCTGGTTCGAAGCCAACGACGGCGAGCGCGGCGTTGACCGCGCGCACGAGCGCTTCGAGGCGCAACACGTCACCAGCAATGCCGGCCCACATGATGCGGAGACCTTCACGGCCGCCGAACGTCCCGATATTCGAGAATTCGAGGTCGAACGGCGAGTGGCCTACCACGGCTTCCTGGATAGCAAGCTTCACCGCGGGCATCTTCTTGGCCGGAACTTCACCGAGGAACTTGAGGGACACATGGACGCCCTCCGGCCGAATCCAGCGGACATCGACGCCGCTCTTCAGCCGAAGTCCCTGGATGACTCCGCCGATCGTTTCCTTCACATCGTCAGGTACTTCGCACGCCACGAACAGGCGTACGTATTCGAGTTCTGTCATTTTTTGCCGTTATCCGAAAACAGTCTCCGGGCGTTACCGCCACACACTGCTTCCACGACCGGGGCCGGGAGTTGCGCGGCGAGGCGTTGAATCTGTCGCCGGGGTGAAAGCAGAGGGTAATCGGAGCCAAAGAGCACACGGTCGGGCCCCGCAAGGTCCACGAGCCGCGCGACACTTTGTTCATCATACAGTAACGAAGCGGCCGCGGTGTCGAAATAGACGGAATCTATGGCAGCTCTTACCTCGGGCATCTGTAAGTAGAACGACAGGCCCGCGCCGAGGTGAGCGGCGATCATCGTCAGGCCCGGAAATCGGGTCGCCAGTTCTATGAGCTCCGAGGGCAATATCCCGCCGGCCTTCCCCGCGTAGGTGTGTCCCACTGGCTCGCTGCAATGCCAGAGGAGCACGCAGCCGGCGTCTTTCGCCATGCCGCACAGGACCTCCGCGGCGGTCCCGAGCGGGTCCCAACCCTGGTTGTGCGGCCGCAGTTCACCGAAGCCCCGGGCGCCAAGGCCCAAGGCGTGCCGGGCGACGCGCTCCCATCCGGGCAGCGCGAGGTTTACTGTCGCGAGCGGGATGATTCGGCCTGCCGAGTCCCGAGCCGCCTGTGCCAGGTACTCGTTCTGCTCGATGAGGTTGTCTTCCGTGCTAAAGGCGAACCCGGCTGCGACCGCGGAATCGAGATTCGCTTCGTCCAGGGCGGCCAGCAATTCTCGCGATGTCGCCATTTTCGCCGCCGGGTCGCCGTACATCTCCCGGAACGTCCGGTCGCCGGGTGCTATCTGTTCCCGAGCGGCTACCTGGCCGGGGGCAAAGAGGTGGGTATGCGCGTCTATTCCGGCCACCACGAGATGCTACCACCCGGCCGGGCGCTGCCGTGGAAACAACCAGTTTCGCGTCACCTCTTCCCTCTTTCCTCTCCAATGCCGTACAACCTCGGCAACGAGGAGCCGCCATCATGTCGAACACGATTAAACAATCCGCCATCGCCTCGAAAGGCATGGTCACCTCGAACCACCCGTTGGCGTCGCTCGCCGGCAACGAGATGCTGGTCCGAGGCGGCAATGCGGTGGACGCGGCCATCGCCACCATGTTCGCGCTGACGGTAGTCGAGCCGATGATGGTCACCATTTTTGGCGCGGGCTTCGTCAACATCCGTCTCGCCGACGGCACATCGACGGTCATCGACAACTACGTCACCGTGCCCGGTCGCGCTGTTCCAGACATGTTCGAACCCGTGCCGGGCCGAAACGACCACAAAGTCAAGGGCGAACTGAACGAAGTAGGACACCTGGCTGTCGCGACGGGAGGCACACTGCTCGGGTGGGCGACAGCGATCGAGAAGTACGGCCGCCTTTCGCTCGGCGCTGTAATGGAACCGGCCATTCGCTTCGCGCGAGATGGGTTCCGGGTCAGCCCCTACTTGCAGGCCATCACGAAGATGCAGGAAGCCAACATCCGCCGATTTCCGGAGACGGCGAAGGTCTTTCTTCCCGGCGGCAAAGTCCCTGAAACAGGCGGTCGGATCGTTCGGACCGAATATGCGGACACGCTCGCCGCCATCGCCGAGAACGGCCCGGACTACCTCTATCACGGCCCACTTGGCAGGGCGATTGCCGATGACATGGCCGCGAACGGCGGGCTGGTGACGATGGATGACATCGAGAATTATCAGATTTTCGAGCGCGAACCCGTGCGCGGCTCGTATCGCGGCCACGAAATCATCGGCCCACCACCACCGTCCTCCGGCCCACTGCACATCCTCCAGATGTTCAACATTCTCGAAGGCTTCGACCTCGGCGGCATGGGATTCGGATCGCTGGAGACCGTGCACCTGTGGGCCGAGGTGATGAAGCTCGCCTTCGCCGACCGCACCGAATACGTCGCCGACCCCTCATCCACCGACGTCCCCGTGGAGTGGCTGACATCGAAAGCCTATGCCAGCCAACGTCGCCCCGGCATCGACCTCGAACGTAGCAAGCAGTACGCGCACGGCGTTCGAACCGCCTCGCTGGTCGAATCCACCACGCATTGCTGCGCTATCGACGAAGAGGGCAACATCGTCGCCACGACGAACACGCTTCACATGGGTTTCGGCTCGAAGGTCACCGTCCCGGGCACCGGCATGCTCCTCAACGACTGCATGGAACTCATGGACCCGAATCCCGGACGCACGAACTCGATCGCTCCCGGCAAACGGGTGCTCTCGTCGATGTCGCCGACCATCGTGATGAAAGATGGGGCGCCGTTCATGACACTCGGCTGCCCGGGCGGCCTGAAGATTTTTGGCGCGGTCGCCCAGGCAATCTCCAACGTGATCGACCACGGCATGTCGCTACAGGCCGCGTTCGAAGCGCCGCGCATGTGGGATCGTGGACCGGTGCTCGAAATCGAACGCGGGTTTCATGGACTGGCCGGGTTGAAAGCCGGGCTCGAAATTCGCGGTCACGTCGTCGAAACTCCATTGAAGGTGGCGGGCGGAATGAACGGCATCTTGCGCCGCGAAGATGGCCTGCTCGAAGGGGCAGCCTGCTGGCGGGCGGACGGCGCGCCCATGGGGTACTCGGGCGGCGACGCAATCGTCGAAGGCGCTGAGCCGCCGATGTGGCGCAGTTGAATCCGGCGGGCGCTACGATTCCAACAGATGCCTGACGAAGCCCACCCGCAAGCCTGCTGTGCCCCCTCTTCGGGAAGACACGCTCCCGGCGAGGTCTCAGTCGCCAGGGCTTCCTCACCGAGGGCGGAGACGATGGTCCGCATCCCGGGAGGCACGTTTCGCATGGGGTCGGATGCGGGCGAAGGCGAACCCTCGGATGGCGAAGGCCCGGCTCGTTTGGTGACGCTCAGCCCGTTTTGGTTCGACTCCGTGGCGGTATCGAACTCCCGTTTCGCCGAGTTCATCGAAGCCACCGGGTACCAGACGGAAGCGGATCTACACGGCTGGAGTTTCGTGTTCGCGGGGCTGCTGGCGGATGATTTCGAACCAACCCGGGGAGTCGCCCAGGCGCCATGGTGGAGGGAAGTCTTCGGCGCCAACTGGCGGCGCCCGGAAGGGCAAGGCTCCTCGCTCGACGGTCGCGGCGACCACCCGGTGGTACACGTCTCATGGCACGACGCGACCGCCTACTGCGGGTGGGCGGGTGTTCGCCTACCGACCGAGGCGGAATGGGAGTTCTCCGCTCGCGGCGGGCTGGACGCACGGCGCTTCCCCTGGGGCGACGACCTCACTCCGGACGGGAAACACCGCATGAACGTCTGGCAGGGCGAGTTCCCCGGACACAACTCGCAAGACGACGGCCACTATGGCACGGCCCCCGTGGATGCCTTCGAGCCAAACGGCTTTGGACTGTACAACACCTCTGGAAACGCATGGGAATGGTGCGCCGACTGGTTCAGTCCGCGGCACACCGGGCAACCGTCAGAGAACCCCGGGGGCCCCGCGGAAGGCAGTCAGCGCGTTATCCGCGGGGGCAGCTACCTCTGCCACGAAAGCTACTGCAACCGCTATCGCGTGGCGGCGCGCAGTTCGAACACGCCTTCGAGCACCACGGGACACATGGGCTTTCGCGTCGCCAGGGACATGTAGCCCCTACGCCCGATGGTTGCGGTATTGTTCGCACTCGCAACCCGGGTAACCGCACACCGACGAGGAGACAACCCATGGCAACCGAAACCTTTCGCGGGCGCGTAGGCGCTACCACCGCCGAGTCCACGCCATGGTGGCCCAAGCCACCCACCGCTCCCGAGGGCGCCCCGAACGTCATCTACATCGTCTTCGACGACCTGGGGTTCTCGGACTTCGGCTGCTACGGCTCTGAAGTCGATACGCCGAACGTCAATGCGCTGGCAGCGGGAGGCCTGCGTTACACGAACTTCCACACCACCGCGCTCTGCTCGCCGACTCGCGCCGCGCTGCTGACCGGGCGAAACCACCATTCGGTCGGCATGGGCGGCCTCGCCGATTGGGACTTCGGCTTTCCGGGAATGCGCGGCCGGATCGCCAAGAGTGCCGGCACCCTGGCCGAAATGCTCCGCCTGGAGGGCTACAACACCTTCGCCACCGGAAAGTGGCACCTCACGCCGACCTTCGAAACATCTCCCGCAGGGCCTTACGACCAGTGGCCGCTGCAACGGGGCTTCGACCGCTTCTACGGATTCCTCGAAGGCGAGACCAACCAGTGGCACCCGGAACTCACCCTCGATAACCACCACATCGAATCTCCTGATGACCCGGACTACCATCTTTCCGTCGATATCGTCGACCAGTCGGTCTCGTTCATTCGCGAACAGCAGTCTGTTTCGCCGGGGAAACCGTTCTTTCTCTACATGTGCTTCGGCGCGACACACGCCCCGCATCATGCGCCTGCGGAACTGATCGAGAAGTACGTCCCCATCTTCGAAAAAGGCTGGGACGCCACCCGGACCGACCGCCTCGCCCGCCAGAAGGCCATGGGCATCGTCCCGCCCGAGACTGAACTGCCAGACCACAACCAGAGCGTCCGCCCATGGAACGCGCTTTCGGATGATGAGAAGCGGCTGGCCGTGCGGTTGCAGGCAGCCTTCGCCGGCATGCTTGAACACGCCGACGCACAGGTCGGGAGGATGGTTGCGTTTCTCGCCCAAAACGGGCTGCTCGAAAACACGGTCATCGCCCTGATTTCGGACAATGGCGCCAGCCAGGAAGGCTCTCCCTTTGGGACCGTCAATGCGCTGCGCTACTTCAACGGAGTGCGCGACAACCTCGAACAGAACCTCGAACACATCGCCGAAATCGGGCAGGGGCATCTCAACAACAACTATCCGCTCGGCTGGGCAATGGCCGGAAACACGCCTCTCAAACGCTACAAACAGAACACCCACGGCGGTGGCATCCGCGACCCGCTCATCGTCCATTGGCCGAAGGCAATTGCCGATGGTGGTGGCATCAGGCGCCAGTTCCACCACGTTTCGGATATCACACCGACGATCCTGGAAGCGGTCGGTATCGAGCCGCCCGCCGAAATCAACGGTGTGGCGCAGCAGCCTATCGAAGGCACCAGCCTCGCCTACAGCTTCGCCGCTCCAGACGAGGCGACGCGAAAACAAAGCCAGTACTTCGAAATGCTGGGCCACCGTGGCATCTGGCACGGCGGCTGGAAGGCAGTCACCTGGCACCAGCAGGGCACGCAATTCGACGCGGACGAGTGGGAGCTGTACCACCTCGACCAGGACTTCAACGAACTCCACGACCTGAGTACCGAACAACCCGAGAAGCTCCGCGAGATGGTAGCCCGCTGGTGGGCAGAGGCAGGCGCGTACAAAGTGCTTCCCCTGAACGACACCCTTGCGCGATTCATTTCTCGCAACCCCTACAGCGTCGCCGGGCGAAATCATTGGGAGCTCCAGCCGGGCACGGGCCGCATCCCTCGGGCGGCCGCGCCCGACATTCGAAACCGTTCGTACTCGATCACCGCTCATGTCGATATCCCGAAGGACGGGGCCGAAGGCGTGCTCGTGGCGCAGGGGGACTGGTGCGGTGGTTACGCGCTCTACGTCCAGGACGGCCACCTGATCCACGACTACAACTTCGTGAACACGCACTACCTCGTTCGCTCCGCCGGGCGCGTACCGACTGGGCCGTGCGAATTGCGGTACGAAGTGCGAAAGACAGGCGAGTTCGCGGCCGAAGGAACGCTACTGATAAACGGCGTGGCCTGCGGCACGGTGGAACTTCCGCGCACGTACCGAGCTCAAACGTCCTTTATCGGCCTCGAAGTGGGCCGCGCTCCGAAACCGGCGGTGAGCGATTTTGAGCCGCCGTTCGCGTTCACCGGCATCCTCCACAAGGTCATCTATGAGCTGGCGGAAGACCAGCAAGTCGATAGCGCGGGAGAACTTCGAGCGGCACTGCGCCAACAATAACCTCGAGTTCCTGGAGCCTTCGCATCAGGGGATTGCAATCGTGTTCGGAACACGATTGACGATAAAGCGGGGCCGTTGCTAAAGTTCGCATGAAGAACATGCGTTCGAGAGGCTGGCCGTTATGAAAGAACTCTCCCCAAAGCAAGAGCAGATCGTGGAATTCCTTCGCTCCTTCATCGAGGACAAGGATTATCCCCCGAGTATCCGCGAC
>JANPDX010000406.1:0-6607 GCA_031431695.1 Dehalococcoidia bacterium | reverse complement strand
GCCTTGCCGGCAGCAGGCAGAAGCCGAAACCGAAGCGGCGAATCGCTCGATGGCGGAACTGAGGCTCAGCGGCGCCACAATCGCATTCGACGATCGCGGACAGGGTGGACCGGCGTTCCTTTTCGTCCATGGTTGGGCGTGTGACCGGACGACGTGGGCGGCGCAAGTGGAAGAATTCTCCAGGGACCATCGCTGCGTGGCGGTCGATCTGCGCGGGCGTGGAGCATCGCAGGCGATTCCGCCATTTAGCGTCGGACAGGCGCTGGAAGACCTGGCCGCGCTCATCATCGAACTCGGATTGGCGCCCACCATCGTGGTCGGGCATAGTCTCGGCGGCATCACGGCCCTGGCACTCAATGGCAGATATCCCGAACTGGTACTCGGGGTGGTTACCATCGACTCGCCGGTAACCGCTGAGACGGGTGCCGGTTCACCGCGATCCGTGACCGCAATTCGAGAGGTTGGTTCGATGAAGGCCGTCGAGGGATTCATTTCGACGTTCGCTTACGATCCACCGAACGCGTCGGCCCAGGAGTACGTCAAGCGAGTCATGCTTACCTGCCCGGCCGATATTGGGGCCGGAATGCTCGAAGACCTTCACCTCGTGGGGCAAGACATGGCACGCCTGCTCCGCGAGGCCGATCGCAAACCGTTCATGATGATATGGGCCGAGAGGCCCCTCGGAGATCCCGCGTGGGTACGCGACAACACCAACTTCGTCCGCCAGGAGCCAGTCGCCGGGACAGGCCACTTCGTGCAGATGGAACAGCCCGGCGTTACGAACGCCCTGTTGCGGGCATTCCTTGACGATGTCGACCACGATCCACGGGTTAGCTCGCTGGCCGAGGGTTAGGCCGCAAGCACGAGTAACGCTAAGGTGAGGATTGATGAGCACCCAGCGCCCCACGCGCCGCGCCACGAACCCCAGGCGAAGCGGTTCGGTTGGCGGAAACGGCAAGAGCGGAAACTTCCAGGTGGTCTTCCTCGGTTCCGTCATCGCTGTCGTCCTGGCGTTTGTCGTATTGTTGACGGTTGCCGCCGATGCTTTCTCCGGCGACGACAAGCCCGTTGGCTCCGCCGTCACGGCCACACAGACCGCCACGGCGGAAGCCACTGGTGCTCTATCAACCGCCACGTCCGCACCGGGCGCCGCGACGCTCACTCCTACGGCCGGCGCCGATGGAAGCATCGATGTGAAATGCGGCGACATATTGGCCCCCCTGGACAAACAGCACCGCCTCGAAAGTACCTGTTCCCCGTCCGATCTCGTCGCGGTCGCGGGCGGCACCATGCTCAGGGCCGAGGCAGCAGGCGCTTTCGGCGAAATGCTTGCGGCCGCGAAATCCGCGGGCTTCACGCTCTATGCCAACAGTGCTTACCGCAGCTACTCAGAACAGGCATCGACGTACCAGTTCTGGGTGAACACCCAGGGCAAGGAATACGCCGACCGGACGAGTGCCCGTGCCGGCCACAGTGAGCACCAGCTTGGTACGACCGCCGACGTGGCGGCACGAGGCCTCGAACTTGAGAACTTCTCGGGGACGCCCGAGGCGGCGTGGATCGCGGCGAACTCGTACAAGTTCGGCTTCATCGTCAGTTACCCCGATGGCAAAGAGTCGATCACCGGGTACGCGCCCGAGCCGTGGCATGTGCGCTACGTTGGCAAAGATACCGCCCAGAAGGTTCGCGGTAGCGGTCTGACCCTCCACGAGTACCTGCTCAAGTAGGACCATGATTCCTGCTGTTGAGTTCGGTCCTCGCCGGTTGCGAGGTGATGCCCGTGGTGCAACACTCGCCCCGCATCCTATCCGCGTGAACTGGAGAATCCCCATGGTACCAAAGCCCCAGACCGATGACCTCCTCGTCGAGCAAGACGGCAACGTCCTTACGATTACGCTGAACCGGCCAGACCGGTTGAACGCTATCAGTGGCCCGATGCTGAGCGCGCTCTCATCGACGCTGCAGGCAGCGAACCTCGACCGGGACGTGCGCGCGGTCATCCTTACCGGGGCCGGCCGTGGCTTCTGTTCCGGACTCGACCTGAAAGCGCAGGGTGGCGACGGCGGTGACGGTTCGATCCAGCTCGGCCGCCGCGGATACCAGATGTTCGACCTTCACAACTCGCCGCCAATCGTCATCAACCGCATGGACAAGCCGATTGTCTGCGCGATTAACGGCGCGGCTGCCGGCTACGGTATGGATCTGGCCCTCGGTTGCGACATCCGGCTTGCCAGCGAAAACGCCAGGATGGGCGCCGTATTCGCAAAGCGCGGGGTTGTCCCCGAAAGTGGTGGTTGTTGGTATCTCCCTCGCCTGCTCGGCTGGGCGAAGGCCGCCGAGGTCGCGTTCCTCGGCGAAGTGCTCGATGCCCAGCGTTCACTGGAGCTCGGCCTCGTGAACAAGGTAGTCCCGCAGGAAGACTTGATGAACGAGGCACGGACGTGGGCTCATAAAATAGCGAACAACGCGCCTCTCGCGGTCCAGGCCACCAAGCGCATGATGCGCCTTGGCCAGGACGAAACCTTCGAAGCGGCCGTCGATCACATCCTGTTGCAACTCCTGCCGCTCACCCAGAGCGACGACTTCAAGGAGTCACTGAGCGCCTTCGCCGAACGCCGCGAGCCGAACTTCTCCGGCCGGTGACGTAGTTGCGGGTCTCGTGCCCGCTCGGCGCCATGCGCCCAACGAAATCTTCGCCCAACCAGTAAACCGGGTGGCTCACCCCATCCGGTTCTTGATCTGTTCCGGGAGTTCGTCGGGAATCTCCGATACCGGCTTTGATGCCAGCGAGGTGGTGATATCAAAGATGTCGCCCCATGCTGCGTCGTAGTAGTCGGCGGGGCCTTCGTCTTCGGCCTCCCAGACCACAACCACCTGCGGCTGGCCTTCGGGCGCGTTCACCCAGTACTCACCCAGGACGTTCGCCTGTTGGGGATGCTGGAACGTTTTGCGGCGTTCGAAGGCCATGAGGCCCTGGAGGGCATTGGTGCCGGGTTTGAAACGAAAGTAGGCCAAATAAAGCGGCATGAGCCGGATTATAGGCCGATCTTCTCGTCTCGACGCAGATTGCGGGGTTCCCCGCCCGTGTCTGATACACTTCGCCCGCCGGGATCGTGAACCCGGGCTTCAGGGAGTCGTGCATGTTCCGTCGGATTCTTTCCGGTGTCGTCGCTCAGGGGAAAACGCGCGACTTTCTGATCGCAATGCGTGAAGCGGGAGACTTTCAGATGGAACGCGGGATTCGTGCCCGCAACGCTGTATGGGGCGCCATGACCGGCCAGAACAACGCGGTCGTCATCACGGCGGATTTCAACACCCTGGAAGACCTTGAGCGTTGGACCGACCTCTCGACGAATGACGCCCGCTTCGCGGTCGTGCGCCGGAGCGTTGCCACACACCTCGTGTACGAGAGCTCGAAGGTTTCCATTCATCGTCTGGCCTACCACTCCGAAGGTCTGATGACCTCCGAGGACGCGACCGCGCCCCGGAAGTACATGCGCGTCCTCAGTGGCGAGGTCCAACCCGGCCACCACCGCGAGTTCGTGCTCTCGGTTTCTGTTGCGCTCGACTACCAGAAACAGCGTGGCATCGACGCGCACACGAGCGTTTGGTCGGCGATGACCGGCCACACGAGCGGCGTTTCTATCGTGGCTGAGTTCGATTCGCTCGCGGAACTGGAAAAGTTCGACGAGATGGCGGTAACCGATAGCGAGTTCGGACGCCTGCGCGCGGCTACGCGAGCGTCGATGGTGTTTCTCACGAGCGAGACGCAACTGATGCGAAACCTGATTTAGGGCCGTCCCCGGGTGACGGTAGCGCTGCACAATAAGAAACGGGCCCGCGATTGCAGGCCCGTTTCTACGTGGTTCGCGCGAGTGCGGATTAGCTGCCGCAGGAGCGAGCCTGGCCGCCGCCATCGGCGGTCTGGAAGCTGGAACCGCATGCGCAGGACTTGGTCGCATTCGGATTGAAGATCGAGAAACCGCTCTTCATGATGTCATCGACATAGTCGATTTCGGCGCCGGAAAGGTATTGGGCGCTTTCCGGATCGATCACGATCCGCACACCCGACTGGATGAGGATGATGTCGTCATCTTCGGCCGAACGGGCGAGGGCCATGCCGTACTGGTAACCGCTGCAACCGCCGCCGGCGACGAAAACGCGCAAAGCCCCTTCAGTCAGTTCGCGCGCCTCAAGCAGCGCCTTCGCTTTTTCTGCGGCCTTGTCGGTGATGTTGACGAGTACGGACGGAGCTTCGGACTCGATAGTCATAATGCGCATGCCTCCAGGCGTTTTCAACAACGGCGCTGAGCCGTGGTAGCTATCAAAATCATAGCCATTGTCGACCCGTTCGTCTACGCGCGATTTGTCATCGCGCCGTTCAGTATCTACGCTCGCCGTATGACTCAGCCCACCCGCGTTCTCTATTTGCCCCCGGGCATGCTTCCTCCGCTAGCCGCACCTGTCGCACCGCTGAATACCGGCATCCCCTTCGACCGGACGTTCTTCGAACAGGTCCTGCCGCCGGCGGTGGCAGGATTTTGCAGCCAGGTTGGCTGTAAGGTCCCGGTCGTCGAACTCACCACTGTCGATGGCATGACGCACTACATCGTCGGGATCAGCGGCGTCGCCGACCTATGGGTCGCGTTGAGCACCACGCGCTCCGACCATCCTCTTCCGGTCCAGATGTTTCTCCCATACCAGACGATTTTCCGGGTCGAGATTCACTCTGAACTCGACGAACGCAACGAACACATGGGATTCATTACCACGCAAACCCAGTCTCCCGAGCCAGTTCCAGCCATCGTTCCTCCGGAGGCGAAGACGCGCACAGCGGGGGCGAAGCGAAACGCGGCTACCAAGAAAAAGTAATCGAACACTTGTGCTATCCACGTCTGGATCTGGCACAATGCCGTGATGGCAGCCGCAGACCCAGCCTCAGCGCTCGAACGGTTCAGCCGCTCCGCGCGAGCATGGTTTCGGGACTCGTTCGAAGCGCCAACGCCCGCCCAGGAACTCGGGTGGAACGCGATCGCCGAGGGCGAACACACCTTGCTTCTTGCCCCCACAGGATCCGGAAAGACCCTTGCGGCCTTTCTCTGGTGCCTTGACCGGCTGGCGAATCGTCCGCCGCTTCCGACCGGTAAGAGCGGCAAACTAGTTCGGGCGGGCGTCGCTGTCCTCTACATCTCGCCGCTCAAGGCGCTTTCCTACGATATCGAGCGCAATCTTCGCGCCCCCCTCGCCGGGCTCCGTATCGCGGCTGCCCGCGACGGAATGCCGCTACCGGACATAACGGTCGCGACGCGCACCGGTGACACCCCCGCGCGAGAACGCGAAGACCTTCGCAAGAACCCGCCCGACATCCTTATCACCACGCCGGAATCGCTCTATCTGATGCTTACGTCCCGATCCGCGAGCATCCTCGAGACCGTTGACACGGTCATCGTTGATGAGATTCACACCATGGCGGGGACCAAGCGCGGTGCGCACCTGTCGCTTTCGCTGGAGCGTCTCGAACGGCTTGTTGGCCGGCCGTTTCAGCGGATCGGCCTCTCCGCAACCCAGCGTCCCCTCGATGAAGTCGCGAAATACCTGGCCGGTGACCGCCCGGTTCGGATCGCCGACGCGGGCGCGCGCCGTGCTCTCGACCTGAAGGTGGTGGTTCCGGTCGAAGACATGACCCGTCTTGGAGAGGTTCTCGGCCCGATCCCGGAGTCAGAGGTTGGCCCCGAAGCTCGTACCTCGATCTGGCCGTCCATTTATCCGAAGATGCTCGAGCTGGTGCGGGCACACCGTTCCACCCTGCTCTTCGTCAACAACCGGCGGCTTGCCGAACGGCTGGCAGCACGCATCAACGAACTCGCCGGCGAAGAACTCCTGCGAGCGCACCACGGCTCCGTGTCCCGCGAGCAACGCCAGGAGGCGGAGGAACGGCTCAAATCCGGCCAGCTTCCCGGTCTGGTCTGCACCAGTTCCATGGAACTGGGCATCGACATGGGCGCGGTGGACCTCGTAATCCAGGTCGAATCGCCGAAGTCGGTCGCTCGTGGCCTGCAGCGCGTGGGCCGGGCGGGGCACCAGGTTGGTGCGACCAGCACCGGTCGAATCTTCCCCAAGTTCCGGGGAGACTTGCTCGAATGTGCTGTCGTCACTGAGCGAATGCGCAAAGGGCTCATCGAAAGGACCGACGTGCCACGCAATCCGCTCGATGTCCTCGCTCAGCAGATTGTCGCCATGTGCGCCGCCAACGATATGACGGTCGATGAAGTCTTTGATCTCGTTCGCGGGTCATACAACTTCGCGTCCCTCAGCCGCGAGCAACTTGAAGGCGTCCTCGGAATGCTGGCCGGCCAATACCCCTCTGATGAGTTCGCCGACCTCAAACCGAGGATCCTCTGGGACCGGGAAACCAACGTGCTTTCGAGCCGCCGCGACGCGAAGACTATCGCCCTGATAAACGCTGGGACGATCCCGGACCGCGGCCTCTACGGGGTCTTCCTCGGCGTGGGTGGCCCGCGCGTCGGCGAACTGGACGAAGAGATGGTCTACGAGAGCCGGGCTGGCGAAACGTTTTTACTCGGCGCGACTACGTGGCGCATCGAAC
>JANPDX010000405.1:0-5079 GCA_031431695.1 Dehalococcoidia bacterium | reverse complement strand
GTATCGGCTCGACGAAAACGCGCTCACGCCGATCTACATCTTTCAACCTCGACGGAAGCCGAAGGACGGCGAGTCCGGCGACAAGGATTACACAACGGCCGAAGCTTGGCGGGACGTCGAGCAAGTGTTGTGGCAGATCATTAATCGGGCTTTTCCCCCGAGCAGATTGAAGGACCGATTTGGCACGTCGCCGCCAGTCAATGACAGTCTGCCATCGATCGTTCGGTTCCAAGCGTCGGCCACCGAGCAAGAGATTTGGGGCGGCGCCCTCAGCGTTCCCAATGCCCATGAGCACGTCCTCGCGTTCTTTCGCGAGATCGATTCGCCGCCGAACATCCCGGACGTTGGGCAACTCCGCGATTTCTTCGATGTCGCGGACGGCCAGATCGATTCGAACGCGCAGATGGCACAGCGCGAATTGAAGCAAGCCATCCAAGACCGACTCGGCGAGAATGCTGTCACGTTGAAGCCGAACGCGAAGTTGGAAATCAGAACGGCTGAATCCGGCAAATCCATCACGACCGTTTCGACGGAACACATTGACGAGCTGTGTCGTGAAGTCGAGACGAGGCTGTCAGCCATCATCGATCGTCAGATCCAAGATTACTGGCGTGTGACAGAAACGTCCGGCACTGAGAACGACCAGCAAGCCGTCACAGAGCTGCGGACCGCACGCGAATTGGAGATTGAGCGAGAGGAGCATTTCCGATTCGGTCGCGAGCGGGGGTCGCAGGAAACTTTTGTGGGCCGACAGGATCAACTTGATGCAATCCGAGCCTATTTAACAAACGATTCTCCGTGGCCGCACGTCATTCATGGGGCGTCCGGGTGCGGCAAGACTGCACTTCTGGCACGCGCGATTTCCGAGTTTCCCCAAGAGGTGCAGCCGATCGTTCGCTTCATCGGCGTCACGCCCCGGTCGTCCGATCTTCGCGCCTTGCTCCGGAGTCTCTGCCAGGAACTGCGTCTGCGGAATCCCCTCGAAAGCGTGCTGCCGACAGACGTTCGCGAGTTGATCGAGGAGTTCCGGAACCACCTGCAGTCGACTACGGCCCGGCAGCCGCTCATCCTGGTACTGGATGCACTCGATCAACTCTCGGAGGCGGACAACGGTCGGCAACTGTTCTGGATTCCCTTCGGCCCGCTACCCGGCCACGTGAAGCTTGTGGTTTCGTGCCTGTCTGATCGCAACGAGGGGGATCCCGTCGGCCAGCCGTACGTCGCGCTCCAGCGCCGAACGTTTCCAATCGAGAACATGGTCAACCTGGATGCGTTGTCTCTGCCAGAAGCGAAGCTGCTGCTGTTCGACCGCTGGTTGCGATCCGACGGCCGCACAGTGAACGAGTCTCAGCGGCGTCTCATCGAGATTCGACTGGAATCTGAGGCCTGCCGCCAGCCGCTGTATCTCAAGCTGCTGTTCGAGGAGGCGAAGCTGTGGCGGTCCTATGACGTACCGATGGAACCCGGCGACGGTGTTCCGGCATTGTTGAAGCAATTATGCGACAGGCTGAGCGGGCGCGAGAATCACGGGGAAGCACTCGTAAAGTTCGCGCTCGGCTACATCGGCGCCGCCCGGCGCGGTCTGAGTGAAACGGAAATCCTGGAAGTCCTCTTCGCCGACCCCGAATACAAAAAAGAACTGGATGAAGCAAGCCTGCGCAACAAGCACTCGCTGCCCGCTGAACCTCCGCGCATTCCAATCGCCGTCTGGTCGCGCCTGCGCTCCGACCTGGCCCCGTATCTGACTGAGCGAGCCGCTCCCGGCGGCAGCGTGCTGACGCTGTATCACCGGCAGGTGGCCGAATGGATCAAGGCCCGTTTCGTCGACGAGAGCAACTGGAATCCGCACGGCCGCCTGGCCAAGTTCTTCGCGAACAAGGATTACTTCCTGGAGTCGCTCGCAGACCAGCGCGCCCGGGCAAAACGGCTGCCTCCCACCCCCCGCCCATCCAACATCCGCAAGGTGGACGAACTCCCCTGGCAACTCCTGGAAGTCGCCAAGCTTTACGGCAAGGACGATCCGGCATCACCGCACTGGGACGCCGTGGCCGACCTGTTCACCGAACTGAACTTTCTGGAAGCCAAAGCGGAGGCTGCGGAATGATATTCGACCTTGTGCTCGACTTCGCTGACGTGCTCGACAGCATGCCGCACGAGCATCCGCGATATCGGATTCTGAAGTTGCTCGACGAAGCTCTGCGGCGCGACATCCATTTCATCTCGCGGCATCGGGAAGACTACCCACAGGCACTGTTCCAATGCCTGTGGAACAGCGGTTGGTGGTACGATTGTCCCCAGGCGGCGGGGCATTACATGGAACCGGAACAAGGCTGGCCGGAGTTGGGCCCCCCTTGGAACCACGCGGGAGCCCGGTTGAGTACCCTCCTCGACTCTTGGCGGGCTCGGAAGGAGCAGACGGACCCCGACCCATACTGGTTGCGTTCTCTCCGGCCTCCCCGGATGCACCTCGGGACGGCTCAACTGGCCGTGCTCCGCGGACACGAGGAAACCGTATATAGCGTAGCGTATTCACCCGACGGTCGGCGGATCGCCAGCGGGGCGTGGGATAAGATGGTGCGGGTGTGGGACGCGGACAGCGGCGCGGAACTGGCCGCGCTCCGCGGACATGCGAGCCCAATACATAGCGTGGCGTATTCACCCGACGGGCGGCGGATCGCCAGCGGTGCGGAGGACATGACAGTGCGGGTGTGGGACGCGGCCAGCAGCTCGGAACTGGCCGTGCTCCGCGGACATGAAAGCCGGGTGACGAGCGTGGCCTATTCCCCCGACGGGCGGCGGATCGCCAGTGGGTCTTGGGACAAGACAGTGCGGGTGTGGGACGCAGCCAGCGGCGCGGAATTGGCGATGCACTGCGGACATGAGCACACGGTGTTTAGCGTGGCGCATTCCCCCGACGGCCGGCGGATCGCCAGCGGGTCGGCGGACAAGACAGTGCGGGTGTGGGACACGGCCAGCGGCCCGGACCTGACCCTGCTGCGCGGACATGAGGATATGGTAAGGAGCGTGGCGTATTCTCCCGACGGGCGGCGGATCGCCAGCGGGTCTTGGGACAAGACAGTGCGGGTGTGGGACGCGGCCAGCGGTGCGGAACTGGCCGTGCTGCGCGGACACGAATGGTTGGTATTTAGCGTGGCGTATTCCCCCGACGGCCTGCGGATCGCCAGCGGGTCCTGGGACAGGACAGTGCGGGTCTGGGACGCGGCCAGCGGCGCGGAACTGGTCGCGCTCCACGGACATGAGGGCTTGGTACATTGCGTAGCGTTTTCCCCAGACGGTCGCCGGATCGCCAGCGGGTCGTATGACACGACCGTGCGGGTTTGGGATGCAGCCGGCGGTGCGGAACTGGTCGTGCTCCGCGGACATGAGAACTCGGTACATAGTGTGGCGTATTCCCCCGACAGCAGACGGATCGCCAGCGGGGCGGCGGACGAGACAGTGCGGGTTTGGGATGCGACCAGTGGTGCGGAACTGGCCGTGCTCCGCGGACATGAGAAGGGAGTATCTAGCGTGGCGTATTCCCTCAACGGGCGGCGGATCGCCAGCGGAGGGATGTGGGACAAGACAGTGCGGGTGTGGGACGCGGAAACATTCGCGTGCGCCGAGGTCATTGAGGGCACGAGCGAAGTAGCCGCGATCGCTGCGGGCATCACGCAGATTCCGTGGCGCACGATCACTCTGGCTCAGGAAATCGTCATCGAAGAAGCCAAGACCGGCCGACCTACGGTCTGGTTTCCGGCAGCAGTCGATCAAATCGCCACGTCTCCCGCCTCTCGTTCCTGGGCCGGCGCGGTCGGCAACTATTTGTGCCTGATCCAACTCGAAGGGGGCAGAGTGGCCTTGCTTGATGGGTTTTCAAGTTGACTCGTGCCACTGCTTGGCCGCTTTGGGACAAGCAATGCTCTTGGTTGCTGGACGTTGGAACGCGAATCGACGGTCGAAGACACTGCCTGCAAGCGGCGTTGTCGGCTCGACTGAAAACGACGCTGATTCCGCCGACCGCAAGCCGTGATACGATTTGATCGCAGGCAGCGAGTTAATGCTCCAAAGTCGCCTTCATCGGTCCGCGTGAAGACAGCCGAGGGCGAGGTGGACTTTATTCACGACTGCTGACGTTGCGGTCGCCAAGCACTTCGGCAACGATGACGCCGAGTCAGCCCACTGGAACGCAATCGACCTTTTTACCGACCGGAACTTCCTGAAGCCAAATCGGAGGCCGCCGAATGATCTTCGACCTCGTGAGAGATTTCGCCGACGTATTGGCCGTTATGCCCGGCGAACATCCTCGGTGTCGCATTCTGAAATTGCTCGACGAAGCGGTCCGGCGCGACGCGCATTTCATCAACCGGCATCCGACGACGCTGTTTCAGTGCCTGTGGAACAGTTGCTGGTGGTACGACTGTCCGGAAGCGGCGAGTCATTACGTGCTGCCCGCGGAACGCCTAGCCTCGGGACCGCTGCCGTGGGAAGCAGCAGGGCGGCCATTATCAACGCTGCTCGAGCAATGGCGTGGGAATAAAAAGAGTTCCGAGGCGGGATTCCCGTGGTTGCGTTCGTTGCGCCCGCCGCCACTGCACTTGGGGACGGCTCAGAAACTGGTCATCCGAGGGCATAGCGCGTATGTGAACAGCGTGTGTTTTTCTCCGGACGGTCAGCGGCTCGCCAGCGCTTCTGATGACCTACGAGTGTGGGATGCGTCGAGTGGCGCCGAGCAGCTCCGACTCCAAGGGCACACGAGCCAGGTGACAAGCGTGTGTTTTTCCCCCGATGGTCAGCGGCTCGCCAGCGCGTCTTGGGACAAGACGGTACGAGTGTGGGATGCGTGCAGCGGGACCGAGGTGCTCCAACTTCGGGGACACACGAACAGCGTATATAGCGTGTGCTTTTCCCCCGATGGTCGGCGGCTGGCCAGCGCGTCTTGGGACAAGACGGTACGAGTGTGGGATGCGTGCAGTGGGACCGAGGTGCTCCAACTCCGGGGACACACGAAGAACGTAAATTGCGTATGCTTCTCAACCGATGGTCAGCGGCTCGCCAGCGCGTCAGTAGACAAGACGGTGC
>JANPDX010000404.1:0-2826 GCA_031431695.1 Dehalococcoidia bacterium | reverse complement strand
CGGAGCACCGGCCCCGAAGTCGCATCAACCCCCAGCCGGGCGATGAACGACTGGTCCACCTTCAGCGTGTCCACTGGAAGCCGCTGCAAGTAACTCAGCGACGAGTAACCGGTACCGAAGTCGTCGATCGCCAGTCGCACTCCGAGTTCGCGGAGTTCTCCGAGCATCTCCAGCGTCACGGGTATGTTCCGGATGAGCACGCTTTCGGTCAGCTCGAGCTTGAGCTGGGCGGCGGGCAGGCCGGTTTCGGCGAGCACGCGTGCGACACGTCTGGGGAGGTCACGCTGACGGAACTCAGCGCCCGAGATGTTGACGGACACGATCAGCGGATATAGCGGCCGCGCCTTCTGGAATTGCACCGTCTTGCGGCACGCTTCTTCGAGCACCCACTGGCCGATGCGGACGATTTCGCCGGTTTCTTCCGCGATCGAGATGAAGGTCGCGGGCGAAAGAATGCCGCGGTGCGGATGGTCCCAGCGCAGCAGCGCTTCCATTCCGCAAATGTCTCCCGAACGAAGGTCCACGATCGGCTGGTAGTGGAGCAGCAACTCGTGACGTTCAACCGCCCGCCGCAACGCGTTGTCCAGGTCGAATTGTTCGGCCGGTATGGCATCGAGTTCGGGCGTAAACAGCACATACCGCGAGCGGCCTTCGCCTTTCGCGCGATACAGAGCGATGTCCGCTTTTCTCAAGAGTTCGGTACTCGTCCGGTCGTCGGGCGTGCTCACGGCGATGCCAATGCTCGAAGTAACGAACATTTCGTGGCCGGAAAGCGAGAACGGCCGCTTCAACGAATGCATGATTCGTTCCGCGATGCGCAGCGCCGTTGCCTGCGCATTCGTCGATTGCACGAGCACCGTGAACTCGTCCCCACCGAGCCGCGCAACCATCTGTCCCTCCGCCGCACCGACAAGCCGCTGACTGAACGCGGAAAGCAGTTGGTCTCCGACGCCGTGCCCAAGCGAGTCGTTCAAGTACTTGAAGCGGTCGACGTCCAGGAAGAGCACCGCAGCGCGGTTGCTCCGCGGTTGCCCGGCGAGAGCCCGTGTGAACGCGGAAAGAAACAGTGCCCGGTTGGGCAGGCTCGTGAGAGGGTCGTGAAAGGCGCGATGGACGAGGCTGTCTGTTGACTCCTGGATGGCGCCCGCCATGCGATTGTATGCTCCCGCGAGGTCGTCGATTTCGGCCACTACCGAATGCGCCGCTTTGCCGCCGGGCTCCCCCTCCGCTGCTTCCCGGATAACGTTCGCCATTCTCCGTAAGGGACGGGAAACCGACCGCTGCACCAGCAGGAGCACCGCGATGGTCGCCAGACCCTGGGCGGCCGCCAACAGGATGATCCCCACGGAGCCATCGATCGCCACGCTCCTGACGAAGGTTACCGCTGCTCCGATAGCGAGCAGCGGCAACGCCAACCACATGATGAGCGGCATCCGGAAACTGAATCGCATGTGCTCTGACATCCGCCCGCCTTCCGCGAAGCATTCCGGTGGCGCGGAGGTTGCATCCTGGTTTCTCCGCCAAGTTCATTCTCGGCAGCTCTACCCGCTATCGACAGGGTTGGCTCGGCGATTCAGGCGGCCTGGCGCAGTTGCCAGGGCTCCCTGAACAGGTGGATCAGCTCCGCCGCGACGACCGGGTCGAATCTCGATCCGCTGTCCGCGCGCATTACCGCCAGCCCGGCCTCCAGGCCATTCCCAGAGGCAATGTCGAAAGCGCAGGCCGTCGCGAGTATTCGTCCCCCGAGTGAGCACTCCTCACCCGCCAGGCCATTCGGAGTCCCCGTCCCATCCCAACGCTCGCGAGTCTCGCCCATCACGCGCGCCGCCCACGGATGGTCCATACGCGCGACCGTGTCCCGGGCCGAACGAAGGGTTTCAGGATCCCGCCATCCGCAGCCTTCGCCTTGCTCCTCGGCCGGGCCGGCATGCAGCAGCCCGGCAAGGACCACTTCATCCACGGCGTCCGCGGGGAGCGCCAGTTGGTCCGCCATCATCCGGATCAGCCCCGCGGTGCGCGACGCGTGTAACGCCTGCTCAGCACCGCTGGATGCTACAAGCCAGGCGTTCAGCCCGGTGACGTCGCCTGCATCCCAAAGCCGGACCGACCGTCGAAGCGCCGGGAAGGGCGTGGCCGAATCGGGCAGTCCCCGAAGCCGGTACCAGGCCGCGCCGGCAATAGCCGCGCCCAAAATCGCCACGGCGAGCCCGATCGCCGTCGCCCGCAGCGCCGTGTCCGCGGAGTTTATCGCGAGGGCCAGGGCGAAGCCGGGCCACCATCCCATCATCACCCCATGGTTGTCGGCAGATGGTGTCCGTTAGCGGAGAATCTGAAAGACCCGCGGCCTTCGGGCCGCGGGTCTCCATACTCTTTGATCGCCCGTCCGATTCAGGCGGGAACAGCGTCCGCGAAGAACGTGTTCGTCACTTCCTTGCCGATCTCCACGTTCTGGATCCGGGCGCGCTGCAACTGTTCCCAGTAGTAGCGATAGGTCGCACGGTCGTGAAGGTTCCCCTCGTGCTGGATCGGGCCCCAATCGGCGGCGTAGGCCTTCAGCAAGATCGCTTCGGCTTCCGCGACTTCGTGATGGCTCGGCGCCATTGCGCGGGTGATCGGCTCGATCTGCGCGGGGTAGATGCTCCACTGGCGCAGGAACCCAAACTCATCGTGAGCTCGCTTCGCATCGTTGTAGATGAAGTCCACATCCTTCAACTCAAGCGTCACGTTGTGCGCTGGGACGATGCCGTTGGCCAGGGCCGCCGCCACCATTTCGGCCTTGGCGCGGTGGAGCAGAGCGTGTTCGAACTGGTGGGGCGAGCGCATGGC
>JANPDX010000403.1:0-4181 GCA_031431695.1 Dehalococcoidia bacterium | reverse complement strand
TCCGGGTCGAAAGCGTCGAGATAAAGGAAGATCGGGTTCTCCTCAACCTTTCCCGGCTCGGTAGCCCCACGCGGCGGACCGGCGAACATGCCCTTAACTTTCCGCGTAACTGTCGCGGCATCGTCTTTCAGGTCGATGGTGTTGCCCCGCGACTTGCTCATCTTCGCGTTGCCATCGGTACCCACCAGGCGTGGCACGCGCCCAACCAGCGCCTCTGGCTCGGGGAACACATCCTTGAAACGATGGTTAAACCGCCGCGCCGTTTCCCGGGTCAACTCGATGTGCGGCAGCTGATCCTCCCCCACGGGCACCAGGTGCGCCCGCGGCATCAGGATGTTCGCTACCTGCATCACCGGGTAGGTGTAAAAGGCGACTGGCACCGGCTTACGCTCCTGCGAGCCGTCTTCCGGGTTTTCCATCGCCGCCATCTCGGCTTTCAGCGTGGGGTTCCGTTCCAGCATTGAAACCGGCAGGAACCAGCCCAGCAAGGTCGCCAGCTCGGTGTGCTCCGGCACCAGGCTTTCGATGACGAACGAACTGTCCTCCGGATCGAGTCCCACCGAAAGCCAGTCCAGAGCAACCTCCCAGACTGCGTCCCGTACCCGCGCGATGTCGTCCGCGTAATCAGAAACCTGGTAATCCGCAATCAGGAAGTACGCCTCATAGTCATGCTGCAAGCGCACCCAGTTTTCGAGTGCACCGGCGTAGTGGCCCAGGTGCAGTGCGCCCGTGGGCCGAATACCGGTCAGGATGCGCTTGCGCTCACTCATCGAGGGCCCCCAGCGTTGCGCGGCGGCCCACCCGGGCGAGGCCCGGACGGCGGCCGCATCGGCGGACGGGGGCCCGCCTGTTGCGGCCCGCGGTCAAGCGTTCGAATGTATGCGCCGACCTGGCGCGAGGCCTGCTCCAGCAAGTCGAGCTCGTTGCCGAACACGCTGTCCTGCTCGTTGGTCACTGCCGCCAATACATGAATCCAGGAGCGTGCCTGCGCCAGTGCCCCCCGCGCATCCCGCAGCAGGCCGGCCTGGGCCGGGCCTTCCCGCATTGCCGCTTCCGCCATAAGTCCACAAGCCACCCCGGCCAGTTCAAAGGCTTTCGCCTGGGCATCGGCGGATGCTTTCAGGTTCGAGCCAATCTTCAGCCGGCCCACCGCGGCAGCCAGTCGCACGGCCGTGTTCCATGCCTCAATCGTCTGTGGATCGCCTTCTGCCATCAGGCTGCCGCCCCTTCGTAGCATCCGTCGAGGAACGAAAGAAGAAGTTCGCACGAGGCCTCAACCGCCCCTATCAGGGCATCTTCGTCCTCGCAGGTCATCGCGATCGCCTCCATTTCCGCGCCCGCGTGGGCAATATCGGCCACCAGGTGTACCGAGAAAAACTCGAATTGCTTCGGTTCGAACTTGTAGTGCTCCGTTAGCCCTTTGATTTTCTGCCACGCAATGGCAGGCACCTGCCCTTCGTAGGCGAAGAGCGTGCCAAGTGCCTCCGCCAGCGGCGCGCCCTTCGACGTTGCGTTGAAGTGCTTGATAAGCGCCGCGGTTGCCGGCCGGAGCCGGGCTGCCGTCACCTTCGCGGCGGGAACCCCGAGCGCCGCCGCGAATTCCAGCCAGAGGGCCGGGTGATTGCGCTGGCCGTGCTCCTCGTCCCAGAGGTTATCGAGGAGCAGTTGCCGAATCCGCGGAGACTCAGTCCGCGAGTGAATCGAGCTCAGAAACCGCGGAAACGCAGCCTCGAAATGGTAGTACTGCCGCGCGTACTCCCGCAGCTTGTCCAGGGGCAGTTCGCCAGTCGTCCACTCGGTGTAGAACGGGTGCTTCAACATCGACTTCTCGTCGAGCACCGCCTTGATTCGCTTTTCCAGATGTGCGCTCACCGTTGACGTAACCATGTTTGTCTCCTTCGCTCGTTGTTGGGGAGGCGAGGACTCAGTCCTCAGTCCTTTTCACTTTCAGCTCTAGATTTGGGGCAGGTGCTTCATGGCCTCCCGCACTTTTTCCGCCGGGTAGTGGTCGTCCACCAGGTTTCCGGCGAGGTAATCGTCATAGGCCTGCAGGTCAAGCAGGCCATGCCCGCTGAGGTTGAAGAGAATGGTCTTGCGCTCCCCCGCCTCTTTGGCCGCCAGGGCTTCATCGATGGCTGCCCGGATCGCATGCGAACTTTCCGGCGCGGGGATGATGCCCTCGGTTTGGGCGAACAGCGTCGCCGCCTCGAAGCAAGGGTTCTGCGGATATGCCTTCGCTTCGATGTAGCCTTCGTCGTACAACTGGCAAAGAAGCGGCGCCATCGCGTGGTACCGCAATCCACCGGCGTGAATCCCCGGGGGCATGAACGTGTGTCCGAGCGTGTACATCTTCATAAGCGGCGTGAGCCCCGCTACATCCCCGAAGTCGTACCGGTACTCCCCCTTTGTCAGGCTCGGGCAGGACGTCGGTTCGACCGCCAGGAAACGCGTCTTCGTCCGGCCGTCCAGCCGATCCCGAAGGAACGGGAACAGCAACCCGGCGGCATTCGACCCACCCCCGGCGCAGCCGATCACCACGTCGGGGTATTCGCCGGCCATCTCCATCTGCTTGATCGCTTCCTGGCCGATCACTGTCTGATGGAGCAGAACGTGGTTCAGCACGCTCCCAAGCGAGTACTTGGTATCTTCGCGCATGGCCGCGTCTTCCACCGCTTCGCTGATAGCCATGCCTAGCGACCCGTTGCTCTCGGGGTCCTCTTCGAGCATCGCCCGCCCGGCGTTTGTATCGCTGCTCGGGCTCGCGACTACCGATCCGCCCCAGAGCCGCATCATCGAACGGCGGTACGGCTTCTGGTTGTACGAAACCCTCACCATGTAAACCTTGCACTCGATGTCAAACATCTGGCACGCAAACGCCAGCGATGAGCCCCACTGCCCGGCGCCGGTCTCGGTAGCGATCCGCTTAACACCTTCTTGCTTGTTGTAGTAGGCCTGCGCGACCGCCGTGTTGGGCTTGTGCGAACCGGTCGGCGAGACGCCTTCGTACTTGTAGTAAATGTGCGCCGGCGTATCCAGCGCCTTCTCCAGGAACGTCGCCCGGATGAGTGGCGCTGGCCGCCAGATCTTCAGGATTTCGCGCACAGCCTCCGGGATTTCGATGAACCGTTCCCCGCTCACTTCCTGCTTGATCAATTCCATCGGGAAAAGGGGCGCGAGCGCCTCCGGCCCAATTGGCTGATGGGTCCCCGGGTGAAGCGGGGGCGTCGGCGGATTCTTGAAGTCCGCCGTGATGTTGTACCAGTGCGTCGGCAAATCCGACTCGTTAAGGAAGAACTTTCGCGTTGCCATGATTTCCTCCGGGAGGTTTCTTTGCGAACCCTCCGAATTTCTCCTCAAGCCTCGCCCCCGCGGCGTTTTGGAGAACACAAAACCCCTCGTCTGTCAAAGGACGAGGGGCTCTCGTGGTACCACCTTTGTTCCTCTGGCGCTCACGCGCCAAAGGCACTTTTCAGCCGCCGCGGCGATGCCGCGAGGGCCCTGGCTGTGATAACGGTGCCACTCCGCCTCACCCTACTGGTCCTTTCCGCGAAGGACGGTTCGGATTCGGTGCTCCCGGGCCCATTCACCTGTCGCGCCGCCACCGGGATCGCACCGTCCCCGGCTCTCTGAAGGCTCGCTTGACGGGCTACTCTTCCCGATCAACGCATTATTTCTTCGATTGAGGGCATCAAGGTACGGGTGCCGCGTAGCGTTGTCAATCAACCTGCCTGGCGCGATGTGGTACACTTCGCCAAAATCGTACTTTTGGAATTCCTACCATGCATGCTACCAAAAAGGGCCAGGTAACCATCCCCCTCGCGATTCGTCGAAGATTCGTCATCCTTCCCGAGACTGAGCTCGAGTTCGTTGAGGAGCGGGGCAAGATCGTGCTCGTGATTAAGGACGATCGAACCCCCGGCCAACGCCTGGTCGACCACATGTCCGGCTCCATAACCACGGGAATGACCACGGACGAGCTCATGGCTCTGACGCGGGGTGAAGATTGACGACGCTGGTCGATACGAATGTTCTCAGCGATGTCCTTCGACACGATTCCGCGTGGCATGACTGGTCTTCGAAGCAACTGGAGGCGTTGCAGCCGGGCGGGTTGGCCATCAATCCAGTAATTCTCGCTGAAGTCGCGGCCATTTTCGAAACTTCAGAACAACTCGACGCTCTGC
>JANPDX010000402.1:0-2091 GCA_031431695.1 Dehalococcoidia bacterium | reverse complement strand
TTCGTTTCTTGCAGCTACTGGGACCAGGCACACGAGCAGGTTTACGCGGAATGCCGCGCGGAATGGGTCGACGACCAGGCCACGAAGAATCGCGTGTGGGACCTCGTAAAGAACGCCCCGCCCCCGGTTGGTTACGACCCCGGCCTGTTCTGGAAAGGCGGCCCCACCGACCCCACTTTCGGCGCCCTCAAGCTCGAACCATGGCGCGTCGAAGTCTGGTGGTTGCAGGAAATGATGCAGGGCAAGCCGTCGCGGGTCTGGCGGCCATAACCCGGGACACCGTAAGGCGCGACTGGCAGGGAGCGCTACACTTTCTATTTGCTAGGAGAATCCGGCGGCAACTCTTCGGCCGCGGGCCGCAACGGCAAAGGCGAACACGGTAACTGTTGCGCTCGCCGAAATCGAAGCGCTCCCTACCGGTCGCGCCTTGCGTTCCTCGCTACTGCGCCGGTGTGGCACTCGGTGTCACGGCCGCCGTCGCTGTACCCGTGGGTGTCGGCATCAGGGGCGTCGCGCCGGTCACCTTTAATAGCTGCCCGATAACTAACGAGTCCGCGTCGGCGAGGCCGTTGGCCAGGACCAGCGCTTCGACCGTCGTGCCGAACTTCGACGCAATCTCCGAAAGCGTGTCGCCATCGACCACCATGTACTCCGATGGAGGTGGAGTCGGCTTCGCCGTGGGAGTCGCTGTTGGTTCGTTCTGAACGCCCGCCACCTGCTGCGAGGGAGTAGCTGTGTTCGTGGGCCGGCCGCCAAACGGGGCATTTGGCGACGCATCTCCCCCTCCGCACGCCGCGGCCACCAACACGAACACGAGGGCGAACAAGCGGTACACCCGCGGCCCCTTTCGTCGGGGCGAGGGTATGTCATAACGGGATGCCTTGCAAACCGGCCGCGCCTACGTCCCGGCGGTGTACTCCGCGGGGCGTTCGGCCCAGCGATTGGCCCAACCGGAAATAGCCGTGACGATGGTTTCAAGCTCCCGGCCCTTGGCGGTGAGTTCATACTCAATCCGCACCGGCACTTCCGGGAAAACCGTCCGTTTCACCACGCCCGCGGCTTCGAGCTCGCGCAGCCGTTCCGAGAGCAGCCGGTCCGAAAGCCCGGGAACCCGCGCCAAGACTTCCCCAAACCGCGTCGAGCCCGCCAGTAACGTCCGCACAATCGCGCCCGTCCAGCGCCGGCCGACAAGTTCGACCGCCTCCTGGAACACCGGGCAATACGCTGAGATGGTTGGGTCACTTGCGGTGCTTGGTGCTGCCATGACGAGAGACTACCACTTTTCGCACTTATTTTCAGTAGCCTCCTTGACACATGCAAGTTACCGACAGTATCTTAGCAACATACAGTAACACTGTTACTAAATATTAGGAGACCTCCTCGAATGACTACCATCACCGAACCCCGACTCGCCACCTACGTCCTCGAGCCGAGCCACTCGTCGCTCGAATTCGCCATCAAGCACATGCTGATCGCCACCAGCAGGGGCCGCTTCAGCGATTACGAGGTGACCGCGAACATCGACGAGACGAACTTCGCCAACTCCAGCGCTGCCGTGCGCATCAAGGCCGCCAGCATCGACACCCGCCAGCCTGACCGCGACGCCCACCTGCGCTCGGCCGACTTTCTTGAGGCCGAGACCTACCCCGAGCTGACTTTCCTTTCCCGCAGGATCGAGCCGAAGGGAAGCGACTGGCGGATCACCGGCGACCTCACCATCCGCAACGTCACTCGCGAAGTCGTCCTCGAAGGCGAAGTCTCAGGCCCTGTTACTGACCCATGGGGAGGGAGCCGCATCGGGCTCAGCCTTCACGGGAAGGTGAACCGCAAGGACTTCGGCATGGTCTGGAACGCCGCCCTCGATGCCGGTGGATTCGTCCTCGCCGACGATGTAAAGCTCAGCATCGAAGTCGAGCTGCTCAAGCAGTAAGGCGATCACCCCGGTAGGGGTTCTGGCTCTCCCGCATTTGTGCCTCGCGGGCGAGGGGAGTCCGTAGTCGCCGCTGGGGCCGGGAGGCCCGGTGCCATGTTGGTGGAACTGAGCGGAAGGCCGGTTCGCGCCGACAATGAACACCCGTTGGGCGGCATGCC
>JANPDX010000401.1:0-4674 GCA_031431695.1 Dehalococcoidia bacterium | reverse complement strand
TGCAGATGGTACTGACTTCGTACCCTTTCAGCGCCACGTTCTGCCCGACAAGGTAGCTGCCAGCCTCAAGCGCGAAACTGCGGCTCGATGGCAGCGCCGGGTCGTCGTCGTCATCCAGCGTGAAGCCACCAAACGGGCCATTGAAGTCCACGTCAATCGCGCCATCGGGGACCAGGTCGAGCACCACCACCAGCGTGGTCTCTCCCGGCTGCACTTCAGTGAAAGTCACGTCCGCGTTGAAGTCGAAGGCGGTCGGGCCGGAGAAGTTATATACGTCGATCCTGAGCGTGTTGGGGCCCGGCACGAAGTGCGCGGCATTCGCGGTAATGAACGACTCCGCCGGATTCAGGAAATTCTCAGCGCTCTCCCGCTCCAGCTGATTGCCGAACGCTGTGCCGTTCAGGGACAGGTACGCCACGTTATCGGAGTGGATGTTGACGGTGAGCGACGGGGCTTCGAAGTTCGCGGGCAGCGTGAACTGAATACGATACGTAAGCGTCGCGCCTTGTGGCCCCGAGTTGACATCGTACGCCCAGTTCACCCAGCGGGTGCCGGGAATGATGTCGGAGTAGAAATTCTGTTCGATGATAATCGCTGGCTGCCAGTCCGTGCCGTTGAAGAACTCAACGGCTGGGTCCGCCGTCCCGGGGGCGCCGCTCCCGCCACCGCTGACCAGCGTGAATGTCGTTGGCTCAGCGGCCACCGCTGCCGTGGGCATCTGCGTGGCCGGGATAGCCATGAACGCCCCCAGCATGCAAAGTGCGACGAACCTGATGGACAGGCGGGAAAGTCGGCGGTTCATTCGTCGTGCTCCTTGAACCGCGAATACTCCGCACTCAGCTCCCCCTTTTCAACAGCGAAACAGATACAGGTTGTATCCTTCCTCGATGGATTCTGTGCAGACAGACTGGCGTGGCCTGCTTCGCGGGGTCCGTCACGGCCTCGCGATGACCCGCGAACAGCTGGCTGACCGCTCCGGCGTTGCGGCGGCCACGATTAAGGCTTACGAATCAGGCCGGCGAAACCCTAGCAGGCCTCTGCTGACAGCCCTGCTCACGGGCCTTTGCGTTGAACGGTTCGTCCGCAACCAGGTGCTCGAAGGCGCGGGTTTCCGCCCCGACGGCCTTGATGTCTGGCCGCGGAACCCGGATTTCGCGCTCACCCTGGAAGATGCTGTCGCCGAAATAGGGGCCTGCGGGTGGCCCGCTTTCGTCAGCGGCGAAGGCCTGAAACTGATCGCCGCGAACAGGCCATACGAAAGGCTCTGGGGCCGCCCGTCCGCGCCCCGTGCCGCATCCACACCAGGCGATAACTTCCTCGCATGGATGAGCTATCCGCCGATCGCCGATCGGGTGAAGAACTGGGATGAGGTGACAAGCTTTCTGATTGGGGAGCTAAAGGGCTCGCTGCGCTTTCCCGAGGAGGTTCCTGAGGGCACGAGCCCGCACATCAGGGCGGCGCTGGACCGTTTCTTCTCTGGAGAGGCTGGATACGTTGCCCGTTACCTTGCCCTCTGGGAACGAGTCCCGGCCGCCCGCGCGAAGGCTCGCTTCAGTTATCGGGTGGTAATCGACCATCCGAGATATGGGCGGTTGGCGTTTCGCTGCCTCGGAATGGGGGTCAACGAAGTCGATGGACTGATCCTCAACGACTGGGTGCCTGAAGATGCCCAAACCTGGGCGAACCTCGAAGCCGACGGTACAGGCGACGCAGACTAAGCGGGGTGCTCCGCCAGCCAGAGGTCGTGCATGAGCTGGATGTGGCCGGCGTGTTCGCGCAGATGTCCAATTGCCGCCATGAGCGTCCCCGCCCCGTTACGATCCGGTACGGGAAGCCCGTCGTTTGTCGGCAACGAGACGACCGCCGCGAGTTGAGCCTCCGTGCCCGTTGCGAGGATCGCTTCAGCTTCTGTCGAGAACTCCGCGAGCATCTCCAGGAGCCGTGCCTTCGAAAGCGCCGAAGCACGAAACGCCGCCGGGCGCTCGGTAGCGCGATATTCGACCATCGAACCTGCCTGCCCCGACCCTGCGCGCAAGAAGAAGCGCGTCGCCGAGATCGCGTGGGCGACCAGCACGGTGACCGAGTTGGCGGCCGGGAGTGGCTTCCATTCGAGCGCCTCTTCCGGCAAGTCGGCGAGAGCGGCCTTGATGAACGCGAGCGACTCGCGCGTGATCTGTAGCGCCCCAGCATGGGTCGGTGTCATGGAGTCCCCCGTCCTTGGCTCGAATCCGAGCGTGGCCACGATCGTAAGCGACGTTGCGCAAGGCCGGTCGACTACGTCAGCCGCTTCTCGCCAAACGTGTTCCAGTGGGTCAGCGTCTCCACGGGCCGCCGGGGAGCGACCCCGAAGTTACCCCTCGGCCGGCCCATAGGTACCAGGGCGATGATTTCGTACCGTTCCGGAATGTGGAGCAGGTCGCGGACCTCCTGCTGGTAAATGCGATAGACGGTGGTCAACGTGGTGCCAATCCCGAGACTTCGCGCCGCAAGCATGAAGTTCTGTACCGCCGGGTAGATGGAGGCGAAGGGGGTACCGATGTCCAGGTCGCCGTCATCGTCGTGGAGAGTCATCGTGATGTTGGGCATCAAGAACGCCACGATTGCCGGCGCTTCTCCGATGTTGTCGGCGAGGTGCCGGGCCGATGCCCGCGTTACGGTCTGGCTCTTCGCGGCCTCTTCGTTTCGTGGGGGCGGTGTTGCCTCGGCGACGCGCGGCTCGTAGCGGTCGAAGGCGCGCCGGTAGATGTCTCCAACCGCGCGTTTCGTGTCCGGATCGGTGATCGCGATGAACTGCCACGGCTGGATGTTGCCACCGTTCGGGGCCTGGATCGCGGCACGCAGGCACTTCTGGATTTCCTCATCCGTCACCGGTTCGTCGGTATACCGGCGAATCGCCTTAAGCGTCATGATTCCGTCGTAGAGATCCATTCCCACTCCTAAAACACCGAGGTGTCGGTCGGAAGACCGAGAAAGATTCGTCCCGCGACTTCAAGCGTCGGCGGCCCAACCATCACATGCTGGGTAAGCGTGTGGATATCGCGGAAGTGTCGCTGCAACAGGTTGCCTTCGTAAATCGAAGTCGCGCCACCGAGGTTGTAGCAGATGTCTACCGCCTTCGCGGAGTTCAGGGCGACCGTCGTAGCGGCCAGCCGGAGAAGCGCCCGGTCCTCAAGCGAGAGTTTGTCGCCGGCGACAACGCGTTCCCATGCGTCGGTGATCGTGGCATGCAGGTAGGCCCGCGACGACCGCACCAGAGCTTCGGATTCGGCGATTCCGGATTGCGCCGCGGCACGTTCGGAAAGCAACCGGCGGCTACCCGTTGGCGTCTTCGCCGTTGCCAACTCCCTGATTGCGTCGAGTGCCCCCTGGGCGATACCCAGCCCGACTGCGGACACGCCCAACGCCAGCAGCCCAAAGAGTGGGAAGGCGTATAGGGGCGCGTTCGTCCAGAATTCGCCGCCGCCGATTGGGCAGGTGCGGCGGTCGGGAACGAATACATCCTGTACCTCGAAGTCGTTGCTGCCCGTACCACGCAGGCCACTGACATGCCACGTATCGTGAATAACCACATCCTCGCGGGGGAAGAACATCATGCGAACGTGCGGCACCTTATCAGCGACCATTTCTGGGCCGTCCGGGCCGACAACGATGGCCGCTCCGAGCAGCCATTCCGAATGGCCAGAGCCACTCCCGAACGACCACTCGCCGCTGACACGATAGCCCCCCTCGACGCGCGTCGCTCGCCCTCGAGGCATGAGCACCCCGCCGGTTGCGATGGTGGGGTCTGAAAACATTTCGACGGCGCCGTCCCGCGGGAGTTGGGCGGCCGTTACCCCGACGGTTGCCGCGATCATCACGCACCAGCCAGCAGCACCATCGCCGCGAGAGACAATCTCGATAGCGCGGACCATGGTGACGACTTCGACTTCCATGCCACCCAGCTCACGCGGCACGAGCATGCTGAAAAGTCCGGATGCGCCGATCGCATGGACCACGTCCGGGTGGAGCTGGCGGTTGGTCTCGGCGCTCGAAGCGTGCGCGCGGGCGAGCGTACGCACTTCGTCCGCACGCTCCAAAAGGTCGGTAGTTGTCGAACCGGACATCGTGAAACTCCGCCGGGATCCCGGTTCGGGAAGTATAAGGGCATCGCTCGTCACGTTCGCCGTTGGTAAGGTCGCGGGCAAACACTCGGGGAATCCGGAGGCTGAGCGACGTATTCGCGCAATCGAGTCGCAGTCTCCCGGTGCCCACGACGCAGGAGTCGGTAGAGCAGAATCCCTGCCGGGGGAGAGGGCTAGCTCTGGCTGCTTCCAAACGGCCAGAAGCGGCGCTTCTTGCCGGTGTCTTCCTTCTTTTCCGGTCCGACAAAACCCCGCCCACAGCTCTGGCAATAGGCATACACGTTCAGGTTCTGGCGACCACACCACGGGCACTCACGCATGGAACTCCTCCAACTCCGTGGGCTTCAGTCTACGCGTCCGCACCCTGATGGGCCTCACCCGCCGTGTATAATCGATGCATGGCACAACCACTCGTCAAGGACGAACTTCGGCGTCTCGTGGAAAACCTTCCCGACGACGCAACCTGGGACGATGTTCGATACGCGATGTACATTCGCGAACAGGTTGAACTCGGCCGAAAGTCAGCGCGCGAGGAGCCAACCTTCACGAACGA
>JANPDX010000400.1:0-2602 GCA_031431695.1 Dehalococcoidia bacterium | reverse complement strand
GCGCCGATTCGGTGGCGGCCTGTTCGGTGCGCAGCTTCGTTTCCTGGGCCTGGGCGAGGGCGGACTCGATGGCGATACGGGTCTCGGCGGCGTTCACTGCGTCCTCGTAGTCGGAGCACTCCCGATAGGCGACATCACGTTGATCTGCGACGTTGGTGAAGTCGGCCTGCCATTGCATGAGTCGTCCAGACTCGTCTGCGAGTTGGGTGCGGAGTTCGTCACGCTCCACCTCGATGGTCACCCTGTCGCTCGTGAGTTGCATGATGTCGGAGTACAACGCCGACTCTCTGTCTTCTGCCCCGCTTAGCAACGCACGCAGATTGCTGGCCTCAGTCTCCAATCCAGAGCGCACGTTCGCTAGTTGGATGCGGGCTTCCCGAAGTTCAGTGACGAGCGCCTTGGTAGTTTTCGGTTGCAAGTTGATCGAGGCTTCGATGGCGTCGAGGTCTTCGTCAGTCATCGGTGTTCCCTTCGAGAGCACGGACGGTCGGGCACGGATAAGACGGCGGAGTCGTGCCCATGTACGCGCACGCCGAACAGAATCCGCCCAGCGTGCGGCGATGGAGAGCGAGTCCGGCGGTGATGCGGGCTTGGAGTGCCTCGCATCGTTCGGCAGAGGCCACCATCGCTGCGGAGTCGCGCCGCCAGTGGGCGAGAGCTTCGTCACGTTCGGCCTCGTATCCAGCCGCCGCAACCCTGTCGATTTCAGCGCCAGCGCGGGAGTGGGCGAGTTGGGTGCGGGCTTCTCGAAGCTCATCGGTGACCAGACACAGTTCGTTTCGCTCGTCGGATGAGAGGGATCGAAAGTTTCCGTCCCCGGTGTTGATGCGGGCGTCGATGGTGTCGAGGTCTTCGTCGGAGAGATTCACTGTTCTCCTTGTGGTCGGATGTCGGGCCATTCGATTTTGTCGAGGGCCGTCCGGTGCAAGGCGGGCATGACGATGGGTGCGAGTCCGTAGTGGTCGAGGGTCATCGCGTGCCGTCGAGATAGCCGGCGTCTCGCAGCAACCGGCAGTAGACGAACAACGGCAGGGTCGCGTAGTCCATTGCAGGATTCCCCATTCCCTTCCGGTGGTGGACGACAGCGCCGATCTCTGCGTTCGCATGACGCATCTCGGTGACGAGTTCGTCGCACCATCCGGCGAGTTCGATCCGCTTATGGTCCTTGCATTCCCAAACGACACCCGGCGTCCCGGTCAGATCACCGCGGTCCGCTTGCGCTCCGGCGGGGAGTCGTTCAGCGTGGGGTGCGCCCTGGTCGTGGAGGTAGTCGCGGATGCGGGCTTCGAATCGGGAGCCTTTAGCCTTCGACGTGTTGGTCATCGTGTGGTCTCGCGCCATGTGATAGAGCGGATAGTGATGGACAAGTCAACGAACCAGAGCAGGCCGATCACGGCGAAGAATGAACGCCAGCCGCCGTGAACCCCGATGGCTTGGAAGAACACGACCATCATCGCGATGCGAGCGAGCGTGAGAAAGAAGTGTTTCCATTCGACGTTCATCGTGTGGTCTCGCGCCATGTGGTGACACACCGGCCCGCATGCCCATCGTCGAGGACACAGACGAGCGCGTACGGGGTGCCACGGTCATCGGCCCGGCAGGCGATGCGGCCGCATGTGCGGACCTCGAAGCCCGTAAGGCACCGGTTCACCGCGGGGTCCCGTCGCTGAATCGTGGGTCGCCAGCAAGTGGTGCAAGAGCTTGAGGTGTTGCCAGCGCCGCTTCGCGTCGACCGTCTATCAACATGACCGCCAGGTTCACCGCGCATGCGAACGTGTTGCCCGAGTGTCCATCAGCGAAGCCCGGAAGCTCAGCGTGTTGCCGTTTGTAGTCGTACGGTTCGTACCCGTCGGGAGGCGACGCCGAGTTGATCGACACCCACCGGCGAATCGTTTCTTCCGTCCCGAGCGAGGCGATGACGACGGCTTGCGTGCAGACGAACATCTCGTACGGTTCGTTGTGCACTTGCCACTCGCGGCCACCGGCTTTACGGAGCGAGTCGATACGGACTTGCAGCTCTGGTGGCAATGAGAGGTAGTCGGCCTGGGTTTTAGCCTGGTTCGAGACAAACTCGGCTTCCCGCTTTGCGTCGAGCTTCGCACGAACGTCGCGCCGTTTGGTGTCTTCGTCTTCGACGCTTTCGAACCAGACGTTCCGGCCGTTGACGTCAGCACCGCAGACGGGATAGCCGATGCCACCGTAGAAACGGATCTGGTCACCGACAACAGGGAGTGGCAGCCCGTCGGGCCATCCGGCGAACGTCCAACCGGTGCCCCATGTGACGCAGCCGTGTTCGGCTTTCGTGACGAGCCCTTCGTCGAAAAGGCGGTCTTGGGTCATCGAGTCGCGGGTGCCTTCACCGCGTCTTGATCTGCAACTGGTGAAGGTGCTCACTGCGGGGTCCCGTCGAGGTAGATCAAAATCGCGGGGGCGTGGGAGATGCCCCGCACCGCGCACAACGCACGCACCCCAGCGACCTGCTCGGACAGTATGTGGGCCTTGCGTTCCCATTCGGACGCGTTCAGCCTTGTTAGGTTGACGACATCACGTAACTGTTCGATCTCGTCCATGAGTGCGTTGATGGTCTCGTTGATGTCTGGGT
>JANPDX010000399.1:0-2345 GCA_031431695.1 Dehalococcoidia bacterium | reverse complement strand
ATGCGGGAAATCCGCAAGTCCGGTTCGATGAGGGGGCGCTGGAAACGGGCCAATGGTCGGTCTCAACGAGGCACGAAGCTGGAAACGGCGGATACAGGCAAGACCTTCCTACGGGCACCGCGCCAGCGCCCTACTCCACCGTGACTTATGTACGAGGAGCCTAAAAGACAACGGCCGCGCAGCGGCCACACCTCAGCGCGGCGAGCTTGAAGCTGGAGCCGGGCGCGGGCCTTGCTCCACCACGCGAGGCTTCGCGCGCCGCCTGGGGCGGCGGGCGAATGATCAAACCATCACGACCAGCAAGGCCCGTGACCGATCAGGGCCAGCTTTGTATAAGTTCAGTTCTCGGACACGCACGCCTCGACTCCATCAACACACCACGCGACCGCGACATCAAAACGTCGGCCGCCGCCGTGGCCTTGACGACAACGCTCGCGAAGCGAGCCTCCTTCTGGTCGAAGGAGAAGGATCTGGGGACAGCACAACCTCTACTTCTTCACGGCACCTTGGCGAATTGCGCTTGCCATCGCACATGCTGATTTCCTCCCTGCGCGGCAGGTACGGTCCAGGAGTGCCTCCGTACGCACCTCGGGGTAAGAGTAGGCTTCGCGCAAGAGTGCGAAACATGCATCGCCACGGCGACTCTCGCACTGCTGGTTGGTTGCATCTAGCAGCGCTGGGCGCTGTGAAGGCACGACGCTATCGAGACAAGATACAGTGCTTCCTTTCGCGCAGGCGTCCTCCATCCATTCGGTTTCCCCAAGGCTCAGATCGGGTACATCGGGCACGAACTTGTAAAGCCTCGTACACGCTTGCGGATCCTTGAGAGTGCAGCCGCGAACGGTCCAAGCGTGAGAGCGTTCAGAGTCCCGCGAAACACCGAGGCCGAGCCTAAGCGAATCGCCACCCTTTGAACATGCAGTTGCGCTCCCTGCCTCGCAAAGGCGAGCCCAAATCGCCATCGCGCGCTGGGGCTCACCAGATCGCCCCGTGATCAAGTTTGTTGCCAAACGATCGCACACGTGTGTGTCACCCCCCGTGCAGGCGATTTCCACCAAGTCGGTTAGGTCGCCCTTTTTCCAGCCGCTGGCTGGGCCGGCCATAGACAGGGACCATTCGGTCTTTCCGCACGCTGCCGCTTCCCCGCGACCGCATTGGGCAAGCTTCGTGAGACTCTCTCCCTCTGCACCCAGGACAACAGCGAGCGCTAACAGTTCGAACGCATTCGTTCTCATTTCTACTCCTTACTTCGGGACCACGTCACAAACGAGAGCTTTTCGCGAGCAACTGGCCATAATCTCCAACGGCACCGACGCGCCCTGCGGACCCATCGCGCCGGTCGTTGCTCTCCGGTGGCCTTGACTCCGCGCTTTGAGGTCGACGGCCTTCTTCTGCTTGCGGGGGGGGTAACCGTTGGTAGAGTCGACAATATCGGGGAGCGGGTCGTTCGACGACTGTCCTAGGCCGAGCATGCAGTCGTTAAATCTCTTCCGGTCGAACCGACACTGAAGTCGGCATCCGCCGGCCCCCGGCGCCGCGCAAGTCGGTGTCGGGTCCACCTTAGGGGTCGGTTTCGGTGCACTCATACATCCGGGCCATTCCCTGCATGGATCGGACGGCAGTTCTATTATCGGAGTGGGGGTCGGCCACGCGTGGCAGACACCGTCGTCGGCCACGAGACCGGAAGGATCGCGAAACCGGGTGGGGTTGCCAAGCACATACAAATACTGGTGAGGATCGGCGTTCTGAAGTGGGTCTTCGCTCAAGAAGGTGCCGCGGCTCGCATCGTAGTATCGCGCTCGGTAGTAGTAGAGACCAACGGTCGGATCCCATTCCCGGCCCGTAAAGCCATAGGGAGCCGGGGCCCCACTGTCGATCTTGCCCCATGCGTCATACGCGATCGTCTGGGCGATCGCGCCCGCACTCGATGTATGGCGTACGATCGAACCAAGAGCATCGGCATGTAGGTACTCGGTCGTCGCTCCCGTGGTCTGCCCGAGAGGTTCATCGATTCCGGGACCGTGCACGAACGTAGTCGTCGCACCCGCGTTCTGTCGCACGATTTCTTCCCCGTCGTAAACCCAGAGCGTCGTCGCAGTGTCCACGATGTTTTCGACGCGTCTCCCAAGAGGGTCGTAGGAATAGCTGGCCGAGGTCACGGCGTTTTTCGCGACTGCCGTCAGTTGATTCAGCGCGTTCCAGGTGTACGTCCACGAGTCCGCACCTTCGGTCTTCGCCGTCAGGTTTCCGTTCGCGTCGTAGGTGTAGCTGGACGGCACGCCGATCACGTTGACCGAGTAGACCTTCGTCGCGACGTTGCCGCTGCCATCCTGGGCTTGAATCGT